>JAIDJD010000185.1 GCA_029052375.1 Duncaniella sp.
CTCGCAAAAAACTAAATTTCGATTCTCCTAAAAATGTTTTCTTTCGTCAAATAGCTAATTTTGCACTTGCCAGTTGAACCTGCGGGTCGCGTCGCGTCAAAGTTTGGTGTCAAAGTTTGGCCGGGGTTTTTGCGTTAGTTTCGTAAAAAGTGCGTAACTTTGCAAGTTGACAACTCCACCCACAAGCCTATGGACTATTTTCTCAAGTATCTCTTCCAGCTCATACTGTCGCCCAAGAACGGATGGGAGGACATCGAGAAGGCCGACCTTGAGCCTTCGAGGCTGCTGAGGCGCGGCTATTATCCGCTTATTGCCTTGGCGGCGGCCAGTGTGTTCGTGCAGGCTCTGTTCTATCCCGGTCTCGAGACGATGGACCTGTTTGTCAGGATGGTCGAGTGGTTTGTGGTCTACTTTGTGGGCTTCTTCTTCGGAGTGTTCGCCCTCTCTCTGTTTCTCGAGCCTATGACAACCGGCGGATATGACGACACGCGCGTCCACACCTTCGTGCTCTACACCCTCGGGCTCGAGGCGGTGATCAATATCGTGTTTCTCTGCCTGCCGGTGTCTCCGCTGGTGCTATTCTTCTTGCCGTGCTATGTGGCGCTGGTCCAGTGGAAGGGTGTAGGCTACATGAAGGTATTGCCCGAGAAGGTTGGCAACTTCATGATACTCTCGATATTCGGAGTGCTCCTGCCTCCCTATCTGTTCTATTATATATTCTCCTCTATAATCTGACCTCTATGGCACGCAACAACATAAGACACAAGGAAGTAAACATCAAGAACAAACGTGCCTCGTTTGACTATGCCATTGGCGACACCTATACAGCCGGCATCGTGCTGACGGGCACCGAAATCAAGTCGATACGCGACGGCAAGGCCTCGCTGGCAGATACATTCTGTTTTGTAGAGAAGGGCGAGGTGTGGGTCAAGAATATGTATGTGGCCGAGTATTTCTATGGCTCGTACAACAACCACTCTGCCAGGCGCGACCGCAAGCTGCTGCTCAACCGCAAGGAGATAGCCAAGCTCGAGAAGACGGGCAAGGAGGCGGGATTCACCATCGTGCCCCTGCGCCTCTTCATCAACGACCGCGGACTGGCCAAGCTGGTCATAGGCGTGGCCCGAGGCAAGAAAGAGTTTGACAAGCGCCAGAGCATCAAGGAGCGCGAGAGCAAGCGCGACCTTGCCCGCGTGATGCAGAAGTAGTCTCCCCACTGCCTGCGTCTGATACGATTGCACAATAAACAAACGGCTCCGTCCCGAGAGGATGGAGCCGTTTGTTTATTGTTGTTTTGCGTAAAAGGATTATCTGACGCTCTTGACCTTGTCGACCGGGATGCTGAAAATCCTGGCTATGGTCTCGTCGTCAAAGCCGTTCTTGCGCATGGCTCGGATGTTTTCGCACATCTGGCCCTCCCGGCCTCTTGCCTCTCCTTTTGCAAATCCCGAGTTGAATTCTGTTTCGGCTATTGCGAGGTTGTCTCGGTATATGCGCAGAGACTCCTCGTACGCCCAGCGTTCTTCCTTGGGCATATTGGCAATTTCGGCTATTGAGCCGAGGCGGTCAAACACAGCCTTCTGTGCGGCAAAGGGCATACGGTCGAATGTCTGCATATTGTTCAAAACATAAAGCCATTTCTTGAAATCAGTGTCACACTCCTCCTCTGTCAAGTCAAAGAGAGGCAGTTGCAGAAAGATCATGCGGAGTTTGTCTGAGAATTGTTCTCCCGTGGCCATATCTGCGAGGGCCACGTCTGTGCGGAGCTTTGCAAGCTCGGTCTCGCGGAACTTGAAGTTTAGAAAGTAAACGCCGTAGACGGGAGTTAGTTTATAGTTCCAGTCAGAACCTTTGATGCCCTGGCGGGCAATGTCAGTGGCGGCATAGTAGAGAGCCCTGTCGCGGAAGGTTGCCTGAAACTTGTTCTGCATCTCTACGATAATATGCTCTCCTGTGTCGGTGGTGCAGTAGATATCGTATAGCAGTCCGCGGTGTTCCTTGTCCTGGCGCAGGCGTTCCTTGTCGAGAAATACGAGGTCTGTGATTGCTCGCTCTCCTTCGAGCAGGGCGTTGAGGAAAGAGATGAGAATGTCCTTGCTCATCTCCTGGCCGAAAATCTGTTTGAAGCCTACGTCGGTGAAGGGATTTAGGTATCTTGCCATGGTTGTGCGACTTGTCTTCTACAAAGATAGCAATAAAAACCACCTCTCTCCAAGCTCTGCTGCATTTTTTTCAAAAATTTTATCTCTCCTGCAAACCTTTTCGGGGCGGGGGTTGTTGTATAGGTGTAGTTACTATTATTTGCACTGTGTTTTCATGGTATTAGATTAAGGTTTATGAAATACGGGAGCTGTCGCGACGACAGCTCCCGTGTTTTTTTCTCGCCGTGTCTATGGCGAGGGCCTCAGGAGGCTGGGGCCGATAGTATCTCGCGGCAGATGTCGAGGGCTGTCTCGACGGTCTTGACGTTGGCTATGGCGAAGGAGCGCCTCTTGTCGCGCTCGCGTATCTGCACACGGCGCGGATGGGCGGTGAGGTAGCCGAGCATACGCCCGAACATCTCGCTCTGGTAGTAGGCCTTGTTGGAGTCGTCCACGAAGTACATGAACATCTTGCCCTGCTTGAGCGAGACCTTCTCTATGCCGAGGCGCCGGGCCATGCGTCTTAGGGCGGGGATGCGGAGCAGTTCGAGCGCCACGCCGGGGATGGCTCCGAAGCGGTCTTCGAGGCGTGAGCGGAAGGCGTCGATATCCTCCTCCCGCTCTATGGCGTCGAGCTCGCGGTAGAGGTTGATGCGCTCGGCCTCGCCCGGGACATACTCGGCGGGCAGCAGGAGTTCCATGTCGCTCTCTATGACGCAGTCTGCCACGTAGTCGTCCTCGGCGGGGCGGCCTGCGGTGTTCTCCTCGCCGAGGTCGGCGAATTCCTGGGTGCGGAGTTCTGTGACGGCCTCCTTTAGTATCTTCTGGTATGTCTCGTATCCGAGGTCGGCTATGAATCCGCTCTGTTCGGCTCCGAGCAGGTTGCCGGCGCCGCGGATGTCGAGGTCCTGCATGGCTATGTGTATGCCGCTGCCGAGCTCGCTGAAGCTCTCTATGGCGTGGAGGCGTCTCCGGGCCACGGGCGAGAGGGGCACGTGAGGGGGCACGAGCAGGTAGCAGAAGGCCTTGCGGCTGCTGCGTCCGACGCGTCCGCGCAGCTGGTGGAGCTCGCTGAGCCCGAAGTTCTGCGCGTTGTTCACTATCATGGTGTTGACGTTGGGCATATCTATGCCGCTCTCGATGATGGTGGTGGCTATGAGTATGTCGTAGTCGTGGTTGGCAAAGTCTATGATGGTCTGCTCGAGCCTGTCGGGCGGCATCTGTCCGTGGCCCACGGCTATGCGGGCGTCGGGCACGAGACGGCGCACACGGGCCTCGAGGTCGTAGAGCCCCTCGATGCGGTTGTTGACCATGAACACCTGGCCGTTGCGCGAGAGCTCGAAGTTGATGGCCTCGGACAGCACCTCGTCGCTCCCGGCGTCGACTGTGGTGACGATGGGGTAGCGGTTGGGCGGAGGGGTGTTGATGGCCGAGAGGTCTCTGGCGCCCATCAGCGAGAACTGCAGGGTGCGCGGTATGGGGGTTGCGCTCATCGTCAGGGTGTCGACGTTGACCTTCATCTGCTTGAGTTTCTCCTTGACGGCCACGCCGAACTTCTGCTCCTCGTCCACTATCAGGAGGCCGAGGTCTTTGAACCTTACGTCCTTGCCGATGATTTTGTGGGTGCCTATGAGGATATCTATCTTGCCCTCCCCGAGGTCTTTGAGTATGGCCTTGGTCTGCTTGGCCGTGCGGGCCCGCGAGAGGTATTCGACCCTGACGGGAAACTCCTTTAGGCGCTTGGAGAAGGTCTGGTAGTGCTGGTAGGCGAGGACGGTGGTGGGGACGAGGACGGCGGCCTGCTTGCTGTCTGCGGCGGCCTTGAAGGCGGCGCGGACGGCTATCTCGGTCTTGCCGAATCCCACGTCGCCGCATATCAGGCGGTCCATGGGCCTGTCGCTCTCCATGTCGGCCTTGACGGCCTTGGTGGCGGCGAGCTGGTCGGGGGTGTCCTCGTAGATGAACGATGCCTCGAGCTCGTGCTGCAGGTAGCTGTCCGGGGCGAAGGCAAATCCCTTCTGCTCGCACCGTGCGGCATAGAGCCTTATCAGGTCGCGGGCTATGTCTTTGAGCTTGCTCTTGGTGCGCTCCTTCAGCCTGTTCCATGCTCCGGTGCCGAGCTTGTTTATCTTGGGCGGGACGCCCTCCTTGCCTCTGTACTTGGCCAGCTTGTGCAGGGAGTGGATGGAGACAAAGATGATGTCGTCGTTGGCATAGACCAGCTTGATCATCTCCTGGGTGCGTCCGTTGACGTCTGTGCGCAGGAGGCCGGCAAACTTGCCCACGCCGTGGTCTACGTGGACTATGTAGTCGCCCGGCTCTATGGCCGACAGCTCCTTGAGCGACATGGCCATCGACCCCGAGCGTGCGCGGTCGCTCTTGAGTGTGTACTTGTGGAAGCGGTCGAATATCTGATGGTCTGTGAAGACACACAGGCGGCGCTGATGGTCTACGAAGCCCTCGTGGAGCGTCGGCATCACGGGGTTGAACCGTATCTCGTCGCCCCTGTCCTCGAAGATGCTGTGGAGGCGCTCTATCTGCTTGCCGCTGTCCGAGAGGATGTCTATGCTGTAGCCTTCGGAGAGGAATGCGGCGAACGACGAGGCTATCAGCTCGAAGTTTTTGTGATAGATGATCTGCGGCGAGCATCCGAAGTCTATGCAGGCCTCGGGCTTGGCCCCTTCCGGCGGCCGTGCCGACGTAAAGCGGAGCTGGCGGAACCGTGAGAATTTCTCCTCGAAGTCGTCCGGGTCCACGACGTGTCTCATGGCGTCCCTGTCTCCCTCGCCCGCGAGCATGGCGCTCGCCGAGAATTCCGCCCCGGCTATGGCCCTGATGCGCCCGAGGGTGTAGCCAGCGTCATGCACGGCTATCAGCGTCGAGGGGTCTATGAAGTCGAGCAGGGTCTCCCCGTCGGCCTCGCGGGCCACGCCCGAGGTGACGGAGGCGCTCTGCAGGCGCCTCTCCGAGAGCTGGGTCTCGATGTTGAAGAGGCGTATGGAGTCTATCTCGTCGCCGAAAAAGTCTACGCGCAGGGGCAGTTCGTTGCTGTAGCCGAAGATGTCGATGATAGAGCCTCGCATCGCAAACTGGCCCGGCTCGTAGACATAGTCTGTCTGGGCAAAGCCGTTCTCTCTGAGCCATGCGGCGGTCTCGGCCATGTCTCGCGTCTCGCCTGCGGCGAGGGTTATGGTGTGCGAGGCCATCTCCTTGCGCGAGGCCACCTTCTCGGCCAGCGCTTCGGGGCAGGCCACTATGTAGAGGGGGGCTCCGGCGCCCTGCTCGTGCCAGCGGTTGAGGGCCTCGGTGCGCAGTATCTGCGAGGGTGGGTCTTCCTGGCCATACTTTATCTCGCGCTTGTAGCCCGAGGGGAACATCAGCACCCGCTCCTCGCCGAGGATGCGCGAGAGGTCGTGGTAGAGATATCCGGCGTCGTCGGGCGAGTCGGCCACCACCAGCGTGGGCACCTTGCGGGGCGCCATCGCGCCCAGGAGCAGGGCCGGGGCCGAGCCTGCCAGGCCGTAGAGGCTGACGGTATGCCGGCGCGAGCCGAGGGCCTTCTTCATGGCCTCGGCCCGCGCCGGAGAGAGAAATTCCGAGGCGAGCGCCCGGAGGGTCGCTGCGTTGCTGTCCTTGCTCACTTTCTCTCTGCGGTTTTGTGGAGTATCTCGCCGTAGCGGGGTGTGGTGAGGACGCTGAGGGCCGAGTCGACGCTCTGGTCGCCCTTGAGCGAGTTCTCCACCTCGCCTGCGCTGTAGTAGTAGCGCGATACTATCTCGCCTCCGAGATAGCGCGATATGGCGTCGCGGTTGGTGTCGAGGTCGCGTCCCAGGTCGTGCCTGAGCATCCCGGCCAGGATGTCGAACTGGCGGCTTGTCGAGTCGTTCATGTAGCCCTCGGCCTCGGCCAGCTTGCGCAGCTGGTCTACGGCGGTCTCGCACACCTTGTCGTACTCGAACTTCTCAGGGTCTATGAAGCTCTTGAACTCCTCGTAGATGGTGTCTGTCACCTCAAAGTCGGCCGGCGATGGTATGGAGCTGTGTGAGGCGGCATAACGGGTGGCGAAGTCGTAGGCCCAGTTGTCGCGCACGATGTTGTAGACTATGCGGTTGATTTCGGGATACTCTACGGTGATGTCGGGGGTGATGCCTCCGCCGTCGCGCACCTCGCGCCCTCCGGCCGTGTGGAACACCGTGGTGAGCGAGTCGGGGATGCGGGCCACTGAGCCGTCGGGGTTGCGGCGCGAGTAGTCTATGGCCTGGATCAGACGTCCCGAGGGGATGTAATACTTGGCCACGGTGACCTTGAGCAGGCCGTCGTAGGGGAGCTGGCGTGTGCTCTGGACCAGACCCTTGCCGAACGAGCGGTTGCCGATGACCACGGCGCGGTCGAGGTCCTGCAAGGCGCCCGAGACAATCTCGCTGGCCGAGGCCGACGCGGCGTCTATCAGCACGGCCATGGGCATCTCGGTGTCTATGGGGCTGACGGATGTCTTGTAGACCTTCTCGTTGAGCACGCCCTTGCCGCGTGTGCTCAGGACGGTGGTGCCCTTGGGCAGGTAGAGGCCGAGAATCTGCACGGCGCTCTCCACGAGGCCTCCGCCGTTGCCCCTGAGGTCAAGTATCAGCCCCTTGGCCCCGCGCTCCTTGAGCGCCGCTGTGGCCTCCTTGACTTCAGGAAAGCTCTTCTCCGAGAATGTGTTGAGGCAGATGTAGCCGATGTCGCCAGGGAGCATACCCCAGTAGGGCACGGAGGGTATCTGTATCTTGGCTCTGCGGATGTCGAAGCTCAGTATCGAGTCCTTGGCATAGGGGCGCCTGACGGTCACCTTGACGTTGGTGCCGCTCTGCCCCTTGAGGCGCTCGCTCACCTGCGATGAGGTCCACGTGGTGGCCGAGTCGCCGTCGATGGTGAGGATGATGTCGCCCGCAAGGATGCCGGCCTCCTGGGAGGGCGACCCCTTGTAGGGCTCGGAGAATATCACGCCCTTGGGCGTCTGCTGTATCAGAGAGCCTATGCCGCCATACTCGCCCGAGGTCATCGTGCGAAACTGTTCCTGGTCCTTGGCCGATATGTATTCTGTATAGGGGTCCACGTCGTCGAGCATGGCGTTGATGGCCGTCTGGATGCTCTTCTCGGCGTCTATCGTGTCTACGTAGAAGGTCTGAAGCTCCTTGTAGATGGTGTTGAAGATGTCGAGGTTGCGCGAGATGTCGGTCTTGCGGCTGCGGGTGGCGGCCGAGGTGAGAAGAGAGATGGCTATGGCGGCTGCCGCGAAGAGGATGATTTTTTTCATATGTGGCGGGTGTGTGGAGGGGTATGTACTGGTGGGTTGAAACGCCGGGCATTCTGCCCGCTGACGCATAACGGACAAAATTACTCAATAATTATAACAAACTAACAACCTGAATGACTAAAAAAGGTCAAAAAAACATCTCCGGAATGGAAAAAATCGCCGGGAAAGCGATTTTTTTTGCCAAACACTTGCACAGTTGAAAAAGAAACACTAATTTTGCATCGCAAATCGGCAAAATGCCTGCTTCAGTAGCTCAGTTGGTTAGAGCACCTGACTGTTAATCAGGGGGTCGTTGGTTCAAGCCCATCCTGAAGCGC
>JAIDJD010000186.1 GCA_029052375.1 Duncaniella sp.
GTCCTGATACTTGAGGTCGCCGGGCTTGGTGTTGTTGTTGACCACAGCCGAGGTTGCGATCTCCTCCTCGTTCTGGAAGAATCCGAGACAGCGGTAGCCGCGGAGAGCGTCTGTGTAGGCGCCCTCGGAGCGGAGCCAGTCATACTCGACATTCTCGCTGACGCGGGTGTTCCTGGCCGAGGTGTACATGACGTTGGCGCCGAGCGAGAGGGTCACCTCGCCGAAGGTGCGGGTGGCGTTCAGGCCGAGGTCAAAGCCTGTGCGGCGCTGGCGGCCGTAGTTGATCCAGGGGATGAAAGAGGAGTTGGGCCAGTAGGTCTTGAAGTAGCTGGGATAGATGTTGGAAGCCTCGGTGGGAAGGCCGTCGATGTCTACTGTGAAGAACTCGGCGTTGAACTTGAGCGAGCCGTTCCAGAGCGAGCCCTCGACACCGGCGTTGAACTCCTTGCGCTTGACAAAGGTGAGGTCGGGGTTGGGACCCTGCCTCGACTGGAAGGTCTGCACCTGGTGGGAGTCGTTCCACGCCCAGTAGTCGCCGTCGGCGGTGAACTTGTTGGCATAGAGATAGTAGTTGGCTATGTCGAGGTCCTGGAGTATCATGCCGTATGTGGCGTTGACGCGAAGCTCGTCCACGACGTCCGAGCCCTTGAGGAAGTCCTCCTGGCTGATGCGCCATCCGAGCGAGCCTACAGGCGAGAAGCCGTTGCGGCGGCCGGGGGCAAACTTGGCCGAGTGGTTGAGGGCACCGTTGAACTCGGCATAGTAGCGGCGGTCGTAGTTGTAGGCCGCGCGCAGGCCCAGCGAGACGTTGGTGTTGCGGTGATACTGTCCGGTGATGGTGCGCTTGTAGCCGTGGGCCACAAGGTTGGCCTCGAGGCCGTGGACATCTCCGAGGAGACCGCTGTAGTCAAACTGGCCGGAGAACATCAGGGTCTGGTTTTCGGATGAGTTGCTGATGTTCTGCACGCCTGTGCTGAGGTCGTTGCCAAACTTGGTGATGTCGGCTATAACGTCCTTGCCTCCATAGTTGGTCCATGTGGCCTGGTATGTGGCGTAGGTGTTGTTGATGGAGGTCGAGTAGGAGGTGTTGTAGTCGACGGCGCCGCGGGCCACGAAGCGCAGGCCCGGGAGTATCTTGTCGAGACCCAGGCGGATGCCGGCGTCGAACTGCAGCTGGCGGCTGGTCCATTTGGAGTAGCCTGCGGCATACATGGCCGCGAAGGGGTTGGTCTGATACTGCTGTGTGCCTCCGAGCAGATACTTGCCTCCGACAAGGAAGCGCGAGTTGTTGACCAGCACCCAAGAGTTCTCGTCGTCGGGCTCGATGGCGTCGACCGGAATCAGGGGGACGAGGGGCGAGG
>JAIDJD010000187.1 GCA_029052375.1 Duncaniella sp.
ACCCCATGTAGGCCATGCGGTCGTAGTGTATCACCGGGCCGTGTCCGGCGGCCGCGGCCATGAGGTCGCCGCCGAGAAAGGCTGTCTCGGCGTCAGGGTCGAGTCTGCGCAGGTGTTCTATCACCTGCGCCGCGTGCAGGTCGCCGGAGGCTTCGCCGGCCGAAAAGAAATACTTCATGACGCAAAATTAGCCCTTTAAACAATACCTGAGCCGTTAAAAATCTTTAATCGGCGGCGCACCGACATATTTTTTCACTAAGTTTGTGTTATTACTTGGAGAGACAACCATAACCACAGACAAGAATGCGCAAGATCTTATTGCTTATCATCATGCTGTCCTCCGTGGCCGCTGTCATGGCCAAGACCCCGATATGCGGCAGACATAAGGTGGACGCTGACATACTATACAGCTTTGTCGCCGCGCGCAACCCCGACTTCGACCCCGAGGTGGCCGAGGCCTTCATCGAGGTGGGCGAGCTCTACGGCATACGCGGCGACATAGCCCTCTGCCAGGCGATAATAGAGACGGGATGGTTCAGGTTCGAGGGGTCGGCCATGGAGCCTGGCGACCACAACTACTGCGGTCTAGGAGTGCGCCGCAACGGCGACCGCGGATGCGAGTTTCCCACCGTGCAGGAGGGTGTGACGGCCATGATGCAGCACCTCTACGCCTATGCCTGCAAGGACGAGCTGCCCGACGGCGAGTATCTCCTCGACCCCCGCTTCGGCTACGTAGACCGCGGGTCGGCAAGGACCTGGGAGTCTCTCTCGGGCCGCTGGGCCAGAAATCCACGCTACGGCAAGCAGATAATCAATATGTACAAGGCTCTCCTCGAACACAGATGATATAAATGAAACAGAAAGAAATCTTAGACAACATATATGCCCGCACCCGTGTGTCCCGGCTCAACCCCATGCAGCAGCGCATGGCCGGGATACCGCTCAGAGGCATCTTCACCCTGCTCTCGCCCACAGGCTCGGGCAAGACCATAGCCTTTGCCATCCCCATGCTCAAGAGCCTGCGCCCGCCATGCGGCATGGTCCAGGCCGTGGTGATGGCCCCGAGCCGTGAGCTCGTGATGCAGATAGCCGAGGTGGTGAGGCCCATCGCCGCCGGATACAAGACTGTGGCCTTCTATGGCGGACACTCCATGCAGGAGGAGACGTCGTCGCTCGCCGTCACCCCCGACATCATCGTCGCCACCCCGGGCCGCCTGCTCGACCACCTGCGCCGCGGGGGGCTCGACATCGCCACAGCCTCGACACTCGTGCTCGACGAGTACGACAAGTCGCTCGAGCTCGGCTTTGCCGACGAGATGAAGCGCATTGTCCGCCGCCTCGGCACACTCTCGCTCGTCATCCTCACCTCGGCCACGCGCCTCGACGAGCTCCCCGACTACCTCCCCTCCGGGATGGAGCGCGAGACCATAGACTTCTCGGGCGTCACCGAGGCCCCGAGACGCAGGATGCAGGTGGTGCGCGTCGAGTCGCCGGTGCGCGACAAGCTCGAGACGCTCACAGACCTGCTCCGCTCCCTGCCTGACGGCAAGGTGATGGTCTTTGCCAACCACCGCGACAGCGCCGAGCGCATCTTCGGCCGCCTGCTCAAGGAGGGCCTCCCCGCAGGCCTCTACCACGGCGGCCTCGACCAGAACGACCGCGAGAACGCCATAGTCATGCTCTCCAACGGCTCCACCCCCATACTTGTCTCAACCGACCTCGGCGCCCGCGGGCTCGATATCCCGGAGCTCTCGGCCGTGATACACTACCATATGCCCGTCAACGAGCAGGCCTGGACCCACCGCAACGGCCGCACGGCACGTCAGGACGCCAAGGGAGAGATCTACATCATCACCTCTGAGGGCGACGACATACCTGAATACATCAACCCCGACCGCGACTATGTCCCCACAGGCAAGTCGCCGTCGCCCATACACTCCGACGTCGCCACCCTCTACTTCAACGTCGGCAAGAAAGAAAAGATTTCCAAGGGCGACATCGTGGGCTACCTCATTGCCAAGGGGGGCCTCGAGGCAGGCGAGATAGGGGGCATCACCCTGCGCGACCACTCGGCCCTCGCCGCCGTCCCCCGCGCCAAAGCACAGTCTCTGCTGCGCGCCCTCGCCTCAGAGAAAATCAAGAACACCCGCGCCCGGATATCCCTGCTCGGCAAGTAAGACCCTCAGGCAAAACCTGAGCACCCCCCTCTCCGGCATGGACGCCGTTTGATTATCAAATTTCAGGGCCGGAGGCCCTGAGAATAGCCAACTCAATGGCCATCAGCCACACACCGGAAAAATCCGCTGACCAGTAACTTTCAACAGCAAGGATAAGAAATTCTTCTACTAAACAGTCTTTGGATACAGCAGCCCCCGGAGACGGCATCCGCAAGAGATGCCGCTCCGGGGGCGATTGGTTTATGGGGCTGGGCGGGGGTCAGAGGATGCCCTGGGCCATCATGGCGCGGGCCACCTTCATGAAGCCTGCGACGTTGGCGCCCTTCACATAGTTGATATAGCCGTCCTCCTCGGTGCCATACTTGACACACTGGGTGTGGATGTCGCTCATGATCTGCTTGAGCTTGGCGTCTACCTCCTCTTCGGTCCACGAGAGCTTCTGAGAGTTCTGGGCCATCTCGAGGCCGCTGACAGAGACGCCGCCGGCGTTGGCCGCCTTGCCGGGGGCATAGAGCAGGCGGGCCTTCTGGAACTCGCGTATGGCCTCGGGGGTCGAGGGCATATTGGCACCCTCGCTCACGGCCATGCAGCCTCCGGCTATCAGGGCGCGGGCGTCGTCGCCGTCTATCTCGTTCTGTGTGGCCGAGGGCATGGCTATGTCACACTTCACGCGGTGCCAGGGGCGCTCGCCTTCGTAGTATTCGACGCCGTCGTATTCCTCGGCAAACTCGCGGATGCGGCCGCGATAGATGTTCTTGAGCTTGAAGATATAGTCGAGCTGTTCGCGGGTGAGGCCGCCGGGGATGTGTACGGTGCCGTCAGAGTCGCTCATGCTCACTACCTTGGCGCCGAGCGCGAGGAGCTTCTCGGCGGTGTATGTGGCCACGTTGCCCGAGCCTGAGATGGCCACCTTCTTGTCCTTGATGTCTATGCCGCGGGTCTTGAGCATCTCGAGCAGGAAGTAGACGTTGCCATATCCGGTGGCCTCGGGGCGTATCTTTGAGCCTCCGAACTCGAGCCCCTTGCCGGTGAATGTGCCGGTGAACTCGCGGGCCATCTTCTTGTACTGGCCGAACATATAGCCTACCTCGCGGCCGCCCACGCCTATGTCTCCGGCGGGGACGTCGGTGTCAGGGCCTATCTGGCGCCAGAGCTCCGAGATGAAGGCCTGGCAGAAGCGCATCACTTCCATGTCGCTCTTGCCGCGGGGCGAGAAGTCAGAGCCGCCCTTGGCGCCGCCCATGGCGAGGGTGGTCAGGGAGTTCTTGAAGGTCTGCTCGAAAGCGAGGAACTTGAGGATGGAGAGGTTGACCGACGAGTGGAAACGGATGCCCCCCTTGTACGGGCCGATGGCATTGTTGTGCTGGACGCGATAGCCCATGTTGTTGTGCACCTTGCCCTTGTCGTCTACCCAGGAGACGCGGAAGGAGAAGATGCGGTCAGGTATGCAGAGTCGCTCTATGAGGTTGTAGCGCTCGAATTCGGGATTGTCGTTGTACACATCCTCGATGGTGGTGAGCACCTCGTCAACGGCCTGGATATATTCGGGCTCGTTGGGAAAACGACGTTTGAGGTCGTCGATAACTTCTGCTGCTTTCATTCCTTTTTTCTTGGGTCTGGGGATTAAGTTATGTGGTGGTTTTCGGGGTTCTCCCCGAAATGCGCGACAAAATTACATATTTTTGTTGTATTCTCAAAACATTTGCCACAAAATATGCGTTTAGGTGAGCTTTTTGCTGAATTTTGTGTGCTTTGAGAGATTCATTGGGTCAATCTGTGCTCGACAAAGAAGCGTCTTGAGTATCCTGTCAGGAGCAGGGTGCCGGCTGTCTGGCTGGCCGCGGTGAAGATAAATGCGGCCCCGTAGCCCGAGTATTCGAGCAGGAAGCCTCCGGTTAGGATTCCTATGCCCATGCCGAGGTCCCACGAGGTGAGTATGGTAGAGTTGGCTGTGCCCCTCTGGTCCGGGCGTGCCAGGGAGATGAACATATTGAGCATCCCGGGGAACATACGTCCGTTGCCGAGGCCTATGAGCGGGGCTGAGAGATAGAAAGCCCAGGGCTGGCGCACGAGCGCGAAGAGCAGGAATCCGGCACAGCTGAGCATGGCGCCCTCGATGGCGTTCTCGGCCATGCGCCCTTTGCGCAGGCCTTTGGCCCCGTAGAGGCGCGAGGCGAAGAGTCCGCCGGAGACCAGAGCGAAGAATATCCCGGTCCCATCCGTGATAGAGAGCTCCTCCTTGCCGTAGATGGCCACATAGTTGCTCATGATGCCCCACGGGAGCCCGAAGAGCAGGCTGTTGATGGCCAGGGGCCAGGCGCGGGTCAGGAAGAGGTGGTCGAGCGACAGGTGGACCTTTTCGGTGCGCCTCGGGCGGTGGGGCAGGCGGATAGACCATGCGCAGACCAGGCCGCAGAAGGCCACGCCGAGCGCCAGCCAGAAGAGCAGGCTGAAGTTGTCTGTCGCAGAGTAGACCCATATGCCGGCCGAGGGGGCTATGGCCATGGCCAGGTTGTTGGAGAGGCCGTAATAGCCTATGCCCTCGCTGCGCCTCAGGGGGTGGAGCGAGTCGATGGCCACGGTGGAGTTGGCCACGGTGGTGGCCCCGAACGGGAGGCCGTGCAGGGTGCGCACTATGGCGAACATCAGTATGGTGCCCGCGCCGATATATCCGGTGAAGCAGATGAAGAAAAAGAAGAAGCAGAGCATCAGCACCCTGCGCCGGTCGAAGAGGTCGACGATAAATCCGCTGAACGGCCTCACAGCCAGGGCGGCCACGACATAGCCCGAGAGCACAAGCCCTATCATGTCCTTGTCGGCCTTGAACTGGGCGTTGAGATAGATGGGCAGCAGGGGCGTCAGCAGGTAGAAGGAGAAGAACAGCATGAAATTCCCCGCCATGGCACGGCAGTAGTTGCCGTTCCAGAGGCGGGGAAGTGTATTGTGGGTTTCAGGATCGGTCATAGAGAAGATGTTTGGGTTGGAGGCCAGGCGGGGAGACACAGCCTCGCCGGGCCCCGTACACTCTTATCTTATGAACAGGAGCTCGCGATACTTGGGCAGGGGCCACATCTCGTTGTCGACGAGGAGCTCGAGCTTGTCTATGTGGTAGCGCACGGTCTCGAGGCGGGGTGCAACGTCGGTAGAGTAGGCCAGAGCCTTCTCGCGCTCGGTCTCTATCTTGTTGGCCTCCTTGCGGGCGTTGACCATGTCTGCCACCTCGGCCTTGATGGCCGAGCAGTGGCTCATGATTTTCTCTACGGTGATGGTGTCCTGCTCGGTATACTTCTCGCCCTTCTCGCCGGGGAAGAGGGTGCGGAGCTTGACCATGTTGTCCAGCAGGATAGAGAGATAGCGTGTGGCCACGGGGACGATGTGGTTGATGGCGAGGTCGCCGAGCACACGTGCCTCGATCTGTATCTTCTTGGTGTACATCTCCCACTTCACCTCGTTGCGGGCCTCAAGCTCGACGTGGGTCATGACGCCGGTCTTGCGGAACATCTCGATGGACGAGGGGCGCAGGTAGGCGTCGAAGATGAGGGCGGGATTGGTCTCGCAGTCGAGGCCGCGGCGGGCGGCCTCTTCCTTCCACTCGTCCGAGTAGCCGTTGCCGTCAAAGTGGATGGGCTCCGAGTAGAGCAGCAGGGCCTTGACCTCGGCCAGAAGGGCGTGCTCGAGCTCTTCGCCGGCCTCGAGGCGGGCGTCTATCTTCTTCTTGAAGTCGGCGAGCTGTTCGGCGACCGCGGCGTTGAGGGCTATCATGGCCGAGGCACAGTTGGCGCTCGAGCCTACGGCACGGAACTCGAAGCGGTTGCCGGTGAAGGCGAAGGGCGACGTGCGGTTGCGGTCGGTGGCGTCGATCATCAGGTCGGGTATCTGGGCCACGCCGAGGTTTATCTCGTCCTTGCTTGCAAAGGATATG
>JAIDJD010000188.1 GCA_029052375.1 Duncaniella sp.
GCTCACGGTTGCGAGTACGTCTTTGATGTCAACGTTGAGAGTTTTCATGCTAATTGCTTATTGTTTGATTTTAAGGATGTTGTTATTCTTAGGTTAATAGCCTTCTTGAATTTGTTAACAGCGGTGGTCAGACAAACCATTTGCCAAGGGCGCGCATAGCCCGCTCTGCATTGGCGTGGCGGTAGAGGATGTCATATACCGTGTCGAGTATTGGCATCTCCACGCCGTAATGCTTGTTGATCTCCTTGATGCACTTGGTGCCGTAGTATCCCTCGGCTGTCTGTTCCATTTCCATCTTGGCCGTTGCCACAGAGTAGCCTTTGCCTATGATGGAGCCGAAGTTGTGGTTTCGGGAAAAGCGGGAGTAGGCTGTGACGAGGAGATCGCCGAGGTAGACGCTGTCGCATATGTTGCGCGGGCGGGGGCATACCTCGTCGACAAAGCGTTCCATCTCGCGGATGGCGTTGGAGACAAGCATCGCTATGAAGTTGTCTCCTCCCTTCATGCCGTGGACTATGCCGGCGGCTATGGAATAGACATTCTTGAGGACGGCGGCGTATTCGATGCCCTCGACATCGCTCGAGGGGATTGTGCGTGTAGAGGTGGACTGGAGCAGTTTGCCGAACTCTTCGGCGTATGCCACATCGTGGCATCCTACGGTGAGGAAGCTGGGGCGCGAGAGAGCCACCTCCTCTGCGTGGCAGGGGCCTGCCACAACGAGGACTTTCTCAGGGCTTACGCCGAACTTGTTGACCATAAAGTCGGTGACTATCTCGTTTTCGCCCGGGATGATGCCCTTGACGGCAGAGATGATAGTCTTGTCTGAGATGTCTACGGTGATTTTCTCTATGTGGCCCTTGAAATATGGCGAGGGCATCACGAGGAGCAGGGCAGCGGCCTCGGTGCATACCTGGTTGATGTCGCTCGAGAAGTGTATGCGGCTGACATCAAACTCGACATCCGTGAGATAGGCGGGGTTGTGGCCTATGCGGATGAAGTCTTCGATGCGGTCGTCGCGCCGCATATACCAGAGTATTTCCTTGCAGTTGCGCAGGAGGAGCTTGGCCAGCGCTGTGGCCCAGCTGCCTCCGCCCATTACTGCTATCTTGTTGAAACTCATGTCGCAGAGTTTAGGGGATTGTTCGTATGTTGATTATGCCTCGGCCTCTGTGCCGCTCTCGGCGCTGTCTGGGTTGGCGGCCTTCTTCTCGGGACGCATCTGCGGGAAGAAGAGCACCTCCTGTATGGTGGGATTGCCGGTCATTATCATGGCAAGGCGGTCGATGCCCATGCCCATGCCCGAGGTGGGAGGCATACCGTACTCGAGAGCGCGGACAAAGTCCTTGTCGATGATCATGGCCTCGTCGTCGCCCTTGTCGGCCAGACGCATCTGCTCTACAAAACGCTCATACTGGTCTATGGGGTCGTTGAGCTCTGAGTATGCGTTGCAGAGTTCCTTGCCGTTGACCATAAGCTCGAAGCGTTCGGTCAGCTCGGGGTTGCTGCGGTGTTTCTTGGTCAGGGGCGACATCTCTATTGGATAGTCGGTGATGAAGGTGGGCTGTATATACTTGCCCTCTGATGTCTCGCCGAATATCTCGTCTATGAGCTTGCCCTTGCCCATGGAGGGCTCTACCTCTACGCCGAGCTGCTTGCACACCTCGCGGAGCTGGGCCTCGTCCATGCCGGAGATGTCAACGCCGGTGTTCTCCTTGATGGCGTCGATCATGGTGACGCGGCGGAAGGGAGCCTTGAAGCTGATGACATTGTCGCCCACCTTGCCCTCGGTAGTGCCGGTGACATCGATGCAGATCTTCTCGAG
>JAIDJD010000189.1 GCA_029052375.1 Duncaniella sp.
TGCCCAGGAAGGTCTCGACGAGTGTCCCAGATGTCACGGCCGCCACATAGACAATATACAGCGCATAACCGGCTATCTCGTCGGGACGACAGACCGCTGGAACAGCGGTAAACTCGCCGAACTCCGCGACCGCGTGGTACACAAATGAGAATCATAGACATAGTCGCCGGAACTACGGTTGACGGCCCCGGCCTGAGGACCTCGGTCTATATGGCCGGGTGCCTTCACAATTGCCCCGGGTGTCACAATCCGCAGACACACGACCCTGCCGGAGGCATAGAGATGAGCGTCGACGAGGTGATTGCTGTAATTGAGGAGAACGGTTTCGACGTCACACTCACCGGCGGCGACCCTCTGTTCCAGGCAGAAGCGACTGCCGAGCTTGCCCGCAGGCTAAAAGAGAAAGGGTATGGCGTCTGGTGTTACACAGGCTATCTTTACGAGCAGGCTGTCTCTGACCCGAGGCTCGCCAAGGCCATCGACCATATCGATGTGCTTGTCGACGGCCCTTTCAGGCTGGAAGAGCGCGACACCACTCTGCGCTTCAGAGGGTCGCGCAACCAGAGGCTCGTAGACTTGCGCCGTTCGTCGCCCGGCGAGGTTTCTCTGTACGAAGACGGCTACTGATAGACAGACATTGCCAGCACAAGCACGCTGATTTTGGCCGAAGGAACTTTGTCGTGAATAGTCTCGACAGCCGCCTTGACGGTAGAGCCGGTGGTGAGGACATCGTCTACAATCAGAATATGCAGGTCTTCGAGTTCCTCAGGATGTATCACTGAGAACAGATGCGATACATTCAGGGCTCTCGCGGCCCCTTTAAGAAATTTTTGCGCGGGCCTCGGCCTCACCATTCTCAGGTTGTCTCCGAGTGGCAGTCCGGTAGCCTCGCAAATACCCTTGGCTATCTCCTCGGCATGGTTGTATGCTTTCCACATGAATTTCAGGAAAAACATAGGCATCGGCAACACCACATCTATATCGTCGAAAAATCCTGTTGTCATGAGGTCTGACGCGTAACGGTGTCCGAGCAGTCGCCCTATGTCCATGCGATAGTTGAACTTGTGCAGTTTGACGAGGCGTGAATAAGGGCTGCCCTTGACATAATACATGAAAGCGCCAGCCTTTTCTACACGGCAGTCAAGCGAGACAAACAGCTTGTCATGCAGGATGTTGGGTTGCGAGAGGTGGCATTTGGTCTCCGGCAGATTCATCCAGCATCGTATACACATCACCCTTACGCCGTTTTCAAGCGGAGAGCCGCAGACCGCACATCTGCGGGGAGCTATCACATCGAGCAGGTCTTCGAGAGACTGTCTGACGCCATGTGCGATGTTCTCAATCATCCCCGTCGCACTCTTGCTCGGCTTCGAGCCTGAGCCTGCGTATGATGTCGGTTGCGAGGCTGATCTCAAACCCTCGCCCGGCGGCGAATCTCAATGCTTTGAGCCTGTTCTCATAGGTCGCGAGTCCCTCTGCGAGCGTCCTTGCCTTGGCTCGTATGACGCGCTCGGCCACGGCGCTGTATTCCTCCGGGTCAAGCTCGTCGCATGAAGCCTCGATAAACTCCCGTCCGAGCCTTTTTGCCCATAGGCCAGCTATGATTTTGTTGCGCCCCCATCCGCTGTAAGCCATCTTGTCGTGGGCGTAGGCACGCGCAAACCTCATGTCGTCCAGATAGCGCATTTCTTTGAGCCTCGCTATGATGCGGGCGGCATCTGCCGAGACAAGCCCCCATGCTGACAGCTTTTTCAATATCTCGGGCGAGCATTGCTCGCATCTGTCACACAGGGCCATGGCCCTGGCCATCGCTTCCTGAGGCGAAAGCGGCTTCTTGCTCCTGAGTGTGCCCATCAGCCTTTGCGTCCGTAAGCAAATCTTTTCCGGCCGTTGCTGTCAGGCAGAATGTCTACATCCTCCCAACCCTCGCCGGCCATCATGGCGGACACCTCGGAAGAATATCTCGGGTTGATCTCAAACCAGAGCTGGGCGCCGGGTTTTGCAACCCGCAAACCCTCGCGTGCAATCGGCGTATAGAATCTCAGTGGGTCGTCGTCCGGCACAAAGAGAGCCAGATGAGGCTCGTGGTCGAGGACGTTCCTGTCCATCTCTTTCTTCTCTTCCTCTGCTATGTAGGGAGGGTTGCTGACTATGATGTCAAACTCTCCGTCGGCGTAGGGGAGTGCAGACAGGACATCGCCCTTGGTGAATTCCACCCTGACCCTGCGCAGGGCCGAGTTCTCCCGGGCCACCTTGAGTGCGGCCTCGGAAATATCCATGGCCGAAACGCGGCTGAACGGAAGAACCGATGCAAGGGCGACGGCTATGCACCCTGAACCTGTGCATAGATCGAGCACAGCGAGGTCTGAACCGCTGTTGCGGTCAGAAATCATGTCTACAAGCTCAGACGTCTCGGGTCTCGGTATCAGCACGTCTGGTGTGACCTTCAGAGTCATACCGTGCCAGTAAGTCTCGCCTAGTATATACTGGAGAGGCGAGTCGTCCAGCAGGCGGCCGACTATGCCGTCTAC
>JAIDJD010000019.1 GCA_029052375.1 Duncaniella sp.
CCGCGCCTCGCCGGCGGCGACGGCGCGTCTCTCTCGGAGGAGACCTTCCTCTTCGATGGCGAGAACGCGCTGATGAGCGTCAAGGGTGACTCGTTCACGTTCACCCCCCTTGTGCTCGGAGGCCCTCTGCGCGCCGGCATCCCCTCGGGGCTCTTCGGCAAGCGTTCTATCCGCTTCCTGCTCAACGAGAGGACCCGCCAGAAAGTCAACGCCCGGCGCCCGACCATAGACCAGCTCCGCACCATGTGGAAGGAGGTCGAGGAGTCGCTCTTCGGCTCCGGCCTCGACACCCGCTCTGCCAGCTCGGGCATCACGCCTGACGTCGGCGACATCGTGGACATCGTGGTCGAGAGCAAGGTGCCCGGCCGCCTCTACGAGTATCGTGCCCGCATAGTCAGCGAGGGCATATCGGGCGAGGGCATCATCACCCCCCACGACATCGTGGCCTATCCCATCAATCCCGGCATAGAGGCTTTCCGCGAGCCCGGCACGGGCTATCCCTGCATCTACCGCGCCCGCGTCGAGGAGCGCAACGATGCCACGGGCGAGCTGAGGTTCTCGATGCGCTCGCTCATACACAATTACCTCTCCGAGACGCTCTCTGTCGGCGACGAGGGCCTTGTCCAGGTGACGATGGTCAACCCCAAGGGCTATGTCTGCATCTCGGAGGGCGGATTCTCGCTCTCGTTCCCGAAGTGTGGCGAAGACCTCAGGCTCAACGATTTCTGTGTGGTGAGGCTTGAGGACATCTATCCCAACGGAGAGATACGCGCCTCGTTTGTCGACTATCCGGGCGAGGAAGACAAGCCCTTCAGCCAGAACAGTGCCTTCAAGTATCTGCTCCAGGACTACTGTGCAGACCGCTATCTCTATCCCGAGGAGCTCGACGACACCTCGGCCGAGGAGGAGTCTCTCGAGAAAGCCCGTTCGGCCCAGAACTTCATAGGCGCCGAGCGTATGCGCGAGCTGATACACCTCATAGACCGCGAGGGCATGATGCAGACAGACCACATACTCACCTACAACTATCTGGCCGTGGGCCGCATCATGTCGCGCCTGCTGGGCGACTCACAGCTGGCGGCCTACTTCTACAACCGCATGGAGCTGGTCCGCACCATCACCAGCTTTGGCGACACAGGCAAGATAGACGACGACACCCTGATGCGCCTCCTGGGCGACAACCGCGACTTCATGTCTACCTATCCCGACATCGAGGCGCGCCTCACGCAGCTCCGCCTCATCAACCGTCTCGACAAGCCTGTCAAGACCGAGAGCTGGATATGGGATGTGGCCAACCATCACCCGGACGCCAGGACTTCGGCCCTCGCGCGCCTTGTGGTCAGCTACAATATGCTCGAGCACGCCAACCTCTATGAGGTGCGCCGCGCGCTCAAGCGCAAGATATACCAGCTGATGGAGCTTAAGGTACAGCTCCCGGACACGCTCAAGGTGGCCGAGGAAGACCAGTACACCGAGCTGAAGACGTCGCTCTTCTATCCCGCGGGCAACCGTATGCAGCCCAACGAGCAGATACAGATTACGGAGATTCTGCGCGTCATCTCGAGCTTCCTCAACGCCAGCGGCGGCCGCCTCTACATAGGCGTGGCCGACAACGGGTATGCCTCGGGCCTGGACGAAGACTTCACATATCTCAACAAGGGATACTCGAGCTATGACCTCGCGACGGTCAAAGACCGCTTTGACCGCCGCCTGCGCGATGCTGTCCACAACCGCATGGGACGTGTGGCCAACAGCAAGATATCGACGGAGTTCGAGCTGGTGGGAGACCGCGTGATATACCGTGTCGACATCGACCCCTCGTCAGAGGTGGCTCTCGTCGACGGCGTGGCTTACGAGCGCCAGGGCAAGTCCAAGTGGATGATTCCCGCCGCAGACCTTGCCAAGTTCCGCGAGCAGCGTTCCAAGCTGGCCGAGATCTGAGCGCGGGCCTGCCTCAAAGCATTGTGACATTGTATTTGCGCAGCATGGCCATGGGGTGGTAAGACTCCTTGGCGGCGCGCAGTCCCGGGTCGCCTGTATCTTCCTCGCGGTTGATGCAGGCGATCTCTCTGTGGCGCCTGCACATCAGCTCGGCGAACATCTTGTTGATGGTCTCGCCGGCGCCGCTGACGGAGTGGTCCATCTTCTCGATATGCACGTAGAGCGTGTCTGCGGCCACCTCGCCTATGGCAAAGGCCACGATGCGCCTGTCGGGCCCGACGGTCAGGACGGCGCCCTCGAAAGGGTAGCTCTCCAGGTGGTCGAGCACGTCGAGCACCTGCTGGCGCTCGATGTCTGCGAGGGCGGGCTTGGACAGTGGCAGGCGGCAGGCGTGGTAGAATTCCTTGACGGCCTCGATGTTGTCCTGGCTGATGGGCGTCAGCTCCCGGTCGGGATGCTCGGCCATGAAGCGGTTGACGTGGTTGCGCTTCTTGCTCAGCTTCTTGCCTGTGAGGGTTGCGAGGGCTTCGGCCGAGTATAGATAGTCCTGCCAGTCTTCGAGGAGGGTCGTCTCGGCGGCGCCGAGGGCGCGCAGCGCGGCCACTTTCTCTTCGGGCACGGCCGAGAAGGTCAGCGGCATGGCGCCGTTGGCCCGGCAGTAATCCTTGAGCACCCTGACGGCGCGCCCGAGCGGCATAGGCCCCACCGGGAACGAGAAGGCCGGGCGTGTGACGTCGTCCTCGGTGACCCCCTTGACAAACAGGGTGTCCTCGAGAATGGCGTAGGAATAGCTGAAGTATTCGGCCCACATCATCAGGCCGCCTATGGTGAAGTCGCAGGTGCGTACGCCGCCGAGGGGCAGAAACCGTCTCAAGACGGGGATATCGTCGAGCCCCATAGGCTTGAATCTCAGCCTTTCGGCTGTTGTCCGCGGGCGCGGTATGGCGGCGGTCTCGTAGAGACGTGAGGGAGATGAGGGTGTCATGGCGTTGGGTGTTGGATGGATTGTCGTTCTGTTTCTCTTTATCTCACCTATATCAACGCCAATCCCCCCGCCGATGTTCGTTTCAGGACATCGGCGGGGGGGCTGTATTCAGGGTTGAGCCTCAGAGGGCTTTCGTTATTTTACAAGAAACTTCTTGCCTCCGCGTATGTATATGCCGGGGGCGAGGGTGTCGGTATCGGTCATCTCCATGCCCATGATGTTGAAGACGCGGGTGTCCCCGTTCTCCTCTCCGGGGGCTATGATGTCGGGCAGGGCCGACGAGTCAGAGCCGTAGAGGTTCATGGACATATAGCATATCAGGCCCGAGAGACGGAAGGGGATAGAGCCGGTGACAGGCGAGGGAAACTTGACGGTGTAGGTCTTCTTGACAAATGTCGACTCCTTGCCGGGGAAGAGGAGGTCTTCGCGGGGCTGGCCGTTGAGGTCTTCGAAGCTGCAGTCAGAGTTGGCGTAGTGTGAGTAGCCGGTAAGCTCTACCTTGCTGACGCTCTTGCCTTCGGGGATGTTGATGGCAAAGTTTACCGATGCGTTGTAGCGGATGGTGAGGTCTTCGCCGGTGGCATATGTGCGCTTCTTGTCGTTCGAGACGGTGAAGCCGTCTGCGAAGGCCCATGTGGAGGCGTCGGGCGAGTTGAGGTACGTCAACGAGTTGATGGCATACTCGGTGAGGCCGTCGTCCACATACTCGGGCAGCTCTACGCCGGGGTCAGACGACTCGAGGTTGCCTGTGAGCATCTTGCCGCCCTCGTTCTGGGCCGCGATGATGTGCTCGACGAGCGAGTTGAGGTAGTTCTCGAGGTTGGTGTATCCGTTCGAGGCTTTCTTGGCGCCGTCCTTGGGGTCGGCGGGGTCGAGGCTGTTCTCGCTCTCCCATGCGTCGGGCATACCGTCGCCGTCAGAGTCTTTGGGGGCCTCTGTGGAGTTGAGCACGGGCCATCCCTTGCTGCCGTCGGGATATGTCACCTGATTCTGGTTGTCGATGATGCCGTTGGAGCCGAACGAGCCTCTGCCCGCGCGGACGTCGTCGGTGACTATCACGTCGTATGCGTCGCGCTTGAGCGATGTCCCGGCATAGTCGAGCACACGCTCGTAGGCGTCCTGGGCCGAGTGGGTAGTGGTGTAGACGTAGTCTATGGGGGTGTCGAGCTTGATAGAGCGCTTGATGTCGTCGCTCCATATATTGTCGTTGGACGAGGGTGTTATCTGCGAGTATATGCCAGTGGTCCAGTTGTCGGCAGACACCTGTGCGTCCGAGGGGTTGTAGTTGCCGTCCACGTAGAGTGTGCCCCACTTGTGGAGCATCGGCTTCCATCCGTTCCACGCTACGGTGACGGGCTTGCCCTCGTAGTCTATGGTGTTGGACTCCATGTCTATGGTGTAGCTCTTGCCGGCTACGACGATGCGGTTGTGGCCGGTGGCGCCGCCCACGCGCGAGATGCTTATCTGGTTGGTGTTGTAGCTGGTGCCTGCCACCTTGTTGAAGTTGGCTATGGTGCCGCTCTTGTCAAAGCAGTAGTCGAGGGTGCGGATGCCGATGCCGGCTATGCGGCTCTTGCGCGAGTTGCCTGTGGGGCCGGGCTTGTAGTAGTTGTTCACCATGTTGACGTTCATGCCCTCGCCTCCGTAACATCCGTTGCTGCCGTAGTTGAAGATGACGTTGTTGCGGAAGTCCATCTGCTCCTCGGTCTGTGTGCCGGGGCGCGGGCCGAGGCGCGGTGTGCGCGATGTATGGTTGGCCACAAGGTTGTGGTGATAGCTTGCGCGGCGTCCGCCCCAGTTGCCTCCGTAGCCGTGCGAGCCCTTGGCGTGGCCGGCGTTGGTCAGCGAGTGCGTGGCTATGCACCACTGCACGGTGATGTCCGTGGAGCCGTAGACAGAGAGACACTCGTCGATGCTCCAGCTGACAGAACAGTGGTCTATGATGATGTTGGACTGGTCCATGCCGCCGAGGCCGTCGCCTTCGTGGAAGGCCACCTGGTTGTTGCCGAGGCGGAAGCGGACAAAGCGGATGATGACGTTCGAGGCCTTGATGGTGAAGGGATAGTCTGCCACGCAGATGCCGTCGCCGGGAGCGGTCTGGCCTGCTATGGTGATGTCGCCGTTCTGTATGGCAAGCTCGGAGTTGAGGAATATGGTGCCGGAGACGTCGAAGACGATGGTGCGCTTGCCCTTCTGGCTGACGGCGTGGCGCAGCGAGCCGGGCTGGTTGTTGTCCTCGAGGGTGGTGACGTGATAGACTGAGCCGCCGCGGCCGCCGGTGGTCATGCGGCCATAGCCTTCAGCGCCGGGAAATGCCTCGCGCTGGGCGCTCGCCGGTATCCACGCAGTCAGTCCGAGGACGACAAGGAGGATGGAGAGTAAAGTTCGGTTCATGGTTTATGAGGTTAATGTAATATATAAGATAACTTAGGTAGGTTTCTTCAATCGTGCAAATATATGAATTTTATATGATACTGCAAACAAAAGTTATTAACATCGCAGGAAAAAGTTATTAACATCGCAGGAAAAAGTTATTAACATAGTTATCTACACTGTTATTTACATTCTGAGGCTGTTTATTGACATTCCAGACTCTGTTATCAACATATTTTGCCGAGTTATTGACACTATCCATGAGTTATCAACACTGTGTATGTAAATATCTACAGGTTTTCAACAAAGTTATTAACATCCACGTGTTGACGAACTGCAACCCGGTTTAAAACCCCAAATACCCCAACCATCCCCACCCGTCAAGGGTTATAAGGTAAATTGAGCGTTGGTTGACAGGCATGGCAATTCTCAATTCGACTAATACCTGACTTTACTATATATTCCAATGCGCCTCTCAGGCATCACCTGGGAGGCGCATTTTTGTACGGCATCCGCTTGCCGTGCAGTCATTGCTTGTTGCCAACCACCCATGACGCGGGCGCAATGTATTGCGCCCCTACATTGTAGTCGTCTGGCATACAGGATATTGTCTTTTGTCGTTCTCGTCACCCGGTAGGGGCGCAATACATTGCGCCCGCATCATGACAGGATGTACTCTCAGGGCCTCCGGCCCTGAGGTTTGCTAAACCAATGGCCACCAATCATCCACCGGTAAAATCCGCTGACCCGTTTTGTGTTGAATCTGTTGTGATGAATGTCTATTGTATAAACACTTCAACGACCCGGAGGGGACTGTGCTGTCCTGCCCGGGCCGTTGTAGGCGTTTTTTGAAGCTTTTGAGCTAAAAATAGAATAATCTGTGGGAAGTCCCCGATCACTTTTTGTGACGGTTGCCGTAGCGGCTCATGAACTTGTCGACGCGACCGGCGGTATCGACGAGCTTCTGCTTGCCGGTGAAGAAGGGGTGAGAGGACGAAGTGATTTCAAGCTTCACGAGGGGATAGGTGACGCCGTCTACTTCGATAGTCTCCTTGGAAGCGACAGTGGAGCGGGTGATGAAGATTTCGTCATTGGACATATCTTTGAACACCACTTCGCGATAGTTGGAGGGATGGATGTCTGCTTTCATCGTTATGAGTTGCTGTATTGGGTTTTGGTTGAATGTATGCGTTGGTAGGACGCGTCGATTCGTAATGGCGGTGCAAAGGTAGCGATTTTCTGCGACATACCCAAATAATTTAGAATTTAAAATTTAGGATTGAGAATGGAGGATTGAGGATTTAAGATTCAAGCTTAGAAGCTGCGGGGTATAAATCTCCACTGCCAATTCTCAATTTTAAATTCTCCATTCTCCATTCCCCATTCTCAGCTTACAATCTCCGCGGGGAGCACAGGCATGGCGCCTTGCTGGGTGCAGACGTATGCCGATGTCTCCACGGCCTTGCGGTGTGCGTCGGCCACGGGGAGGCCCTTGAGGATAGAGGCTATGAAGGCTGCTGTGAAGGAGTCGCCCGCGCCTACCGTGTCGGCCACCTCGACCCTCGGTGTGGGCTGGAACGAGACATTGCCGGGGGTGAAGACATAGCTGCCGTTGATGCCGCAGGTGAGGATGAGCATCTTGAGGTTGTACTTGCCGAGAAGTATCCAGCACTTGTCCTGGAGGTCGATGCCTGGATAGCCGAACATACGGCTGACGGTTACCAGCTCCTCGTCGTTGATTTTGAGGATGTTGCATCGCTCCATGGAGTTGCACAGAATCTCCTTGTTGTAGAAGCCCTGCCTGAGGTTGATGTCAAAGACCACGAGAGGGTCGTTCTCGGCGGGGATGCTGTCGAGAAAACGGTTGATGGTCTCGCGCGACACCACATTGCGCTGGGCCAGCGAGCCGAAGCATACGGCGCGTGTCTCCTTGGCCAGCTCCTCGAGCTTGTCGGTGAAGGGGATGTTGTCCCAGGCCACATTCTCCTTTATCTCATACTGTGGGATGCCGGCCTGGTCTATCTCCACCTGGACGGTGCCGGTGGGGTAGGGGACGGTGTCTATCAGATAGCTGATATCCTTGCGCTTGAAGTTGTCGATGAGCTCTGCTCCGAGGGCGTCGTCGCCTATGGCGCTGACGGCGCGGCTCCTGAGGCCGAACTGAGAGACGTGGTAGGCGAAGTTGGCTGGCGCGCCGCCGATTTTCTTCCCTTCGGGCAGAACGTCCCAGAGGGCTTCGCCCATGCCTACTACCACTTTATTCTTGTTGTCCATGATGTCCGATTTGTTTATTGGTTAGAGTATGTGTTTGAAATTCAGTTTTTCACGCGCAGGGTGTAGAGCATGAGGTATATGACGCCCGCCGTCATCACGGCCACGGCTCCGGCCTGGCCGAAGGCCTCGGAGGCATATCCCATGCAGAGGGGAAAGACCGTGCCGCCGAAGAGGCCCATGATCATCAGTCCCGACACCTCGTTCTTGCGGCCGGGCGCAGAGTTGAGCGCCTGTGAGAAAACCACCGAGAAGACGTTAGAGTTGCCGTAGCCTATGAGGGCTATGCCCGTGTAGATGAGGCCGAGCGAGTCGGCGCTGAAGAGTATCGCCATGGCCGCGAGCATCATGGCCGCGCTGAGGCCGAGGAATATGCGGGGCGAGACCTTGCGCAGTATGAAGGCGCCGGTGAAGCATCCGGCGGTGCGGAAGATGAAGTAGAGGCTAGTGGCATAGACGGCCTCCTCGAGAGGCAGCCCGAGGCGCTCCATTATTATCTTGGGAGCTGTGGTGTTGGTGCCCACGTCGATGCCCACGTGGCACATGATGCCGAGGAAGCAGAGCAGGATGAAGGGCGAGCCGAGCAGGCGCAGGCAGTCGGCTATGCCTGAGGCCTTGTCGGGGCGCTCCTCATGGATGGGGGTGGCGCTCAGGAAGGTGATGGAGAGTATGGAGACCACGGCATAGATGACGAAGAGTATCTTCCAGCCCAGCCCGAAGACGGGCAGGTAGGTGGCCGCTCCCCAGGCCGCGATGACGGGTGCGAGAAAGGAGGCTATGGCCTTGACAAACTGTCCGAAGGTGAGGGTCGAGGCGAGGCGGTCAGAGGAGATGAGGTTGGAGACCAGGGGGTTGAGCGAGGTCTGCATCACGGCGTTGCCGATGCCGAGGAGCGAGAACGAGGCGAGCATCACCGCAAAGCTGTCGCCGAAGGCGGGGATGATGAGCGAGACGGCGGTGATGGCCAGCGAGACCAGGACGGTGTTCTTGCGCCCGATGCGGTTCATCAGCATCCCCGTCGGCACGGAGAAGATGAGAAACCAGAAGAATACGAGCGAGGGGAATATGGCCGCCTGAGAGTCTGAGAGCCCGAGGTCTTTCTGGACGTAGTTCGAGGCGGTGCCCACGAGGTCTACAAAGCCCATGGCGAAGAAGCAGAGCATGACGGGCACTATCTGCATCAGCGAGCTCTTGGGGGTGGCTTTGGAGAGAATGTCTGTTGAGTTCATTGTTCTGTGTCTTTGGTTTTGGAGGATGAGGATAAGAGGCTCACTCGCCTGCCGATATGGGATAGACGTTGATGGCCGAGGCCCTGGCGTTGCCGCCCTTGGACGAGAGCGAGAGGGTGGTGTAGGGCTCGTTGGGGAAGACGATGTTGGTCATGGCGAAGCGTCCTCCGTCGCCGAACACCTCGATGCTCGAGCGGTCGATGAAGATGCGGAGCGAGACTGTGTTCTTGTCCGAGAAGGTGGGCGATGCGGTCACGGCCGGGAAGTTTTCGCTGAAGTCGGTGACGCCCGAGAGTGTGCGGTCAAGGCTGAATGTCTGTGTCTCGGGGTGGTAGGACATCGTCGCCTTCTCGCCCTTGGTGTTGGAGAGCACGAGGTCTACCTGCTTGGACTTCTGGGCGTTGATGTCGAGCGTGATCTCGCAGAGGCCGTCGGCGGGGAGCCGGAACGTTCGGGGCGTGGACGAGAGGCCTGCCGAAGCGTTCTTTACAGAAGGCTTTCCGCGAAGGGCCAGAAGCTCGGGCGAGGGGGCCGACGAGGCGTAGAGCTGGCCGTCGGGACCGGTGAAGATGCCCACCTCGCGGGGCAGGGTGTTGGCGCTTCTGAACTGCATTGTGGGCACCTCGGTGGCATACTGCCAGTTGGACATCCAGCCGATCACGGTGCGGCGTCCGTCGGGAGCGTCGCTCCAGCTGACGGTGGCATAGTGGTCCTTGCCGTAGTCCATCCACTTGGTGGCCACCTTGCCCTCGGCGTCGCGGTCGGGGGTGAAGGTCTTGCCGTCGAAGTCGCCGGTGAAATACTGTGTGGCGCTGCCTCCGTGTATGCCGCCGGGGTTGAGGTTGCAGATCAGCATCCACTTCTCGGCGCCGTCGCCGTCCACCTTGAGGGGGAAGAGGTCGGGACACTCCCAGACACCGTCCTGGGCACCCTCGCCCTTGCCGAAGCTGCTCTCGTATGTCCAGTTCTTGAGGTCGGTGGAGGTGTAGACCAGCATCTCATGCTCGAGAGCGTGGGCCAGGAGCAGCACCCACTTGCCCGTGGGCTCGTGCCAGAACATATTGGGGTCTCGGGCCTCGGTAGAGCGGGTTATCACGGGGTTGCCGTCGAATATGTCGAAGGTCATGCCTCCGTCGGTGCTCGAGGCGAGGCTCTGCTGCTGGGTGTCGGCGGCCGAGGTGTAGAGCGCCACCACGGCGCCGTTGCCGAATCCGGCCGAGCCCGTGTGGTCTACGACGCTGCTGCCGCTGAAGATGGAGCCGAGAGCGTCGGGCTCGATGGCTGTCGGGTGGTGGTCCCAGTGGATGAGGTCGGTAGAGGAGGAGTGGCCCCACGTCATGTTCTGCCACTTGGAGCCGTAGGGGTTCCACTGATAGTAGAGGTGCCAGCGTCCGTCCTTGTAGAACATACCGTTGGGGTCGTTCATCCATCCGTAGAGGGGGGTGGCGTGGTAGGCCGGGCGCCACTTGTGCTCGCGGTCTGAGGTGTCGAATGTGTCCGAGAGGGTGATGTTTTTCCATGCGGCATCGTCCTGAGCCTCTCTCACAGACGCGCGGCTGTGGGGCGAGGTGACGGAGAGCAGAACCTTCCTGTCTCCATAGGGGGCGAGGTCGAGGGGCACTGAGAAGTCTACCTTGTTGCGTGCGAGGCGTGCGTAGAGGGTCTTCTCCACCTTGCCGTCGACGATGACGTCAATCCTGGAGTCTTCGGCCGAGTCCTGGATGGGGAGCAGCAGATACCTGTCTGTCTTCTCTACCCTCACCAGGGTGTTGTTGGGTCCGAGGTGGTCTATCCTGATGCCGTCGGCGGCCATGGCCGCTCCGGCCGCCGCGGCCGCCACAATCATCATGGCGGCAATTCTTGCAATTGGTTTCATTGTATTGTATGGTATTTGATATTGTTCGGTTGTGGCCCTGCGGGCAGCGGAGCTCTGTCCGCATTGCAAATCTACGCAGAATATCTGTCAGAATCCCAAGACAAATGGTGCATACCGTATAACATTTGTTGCGGGGACACAATTTTGTCAGCCAAAGCACATTTTTTCATGATTATTTTGATTACTTTTGTGATGCCTTGACAGAGAGGGCTGCGAAAGCCCCCGTGAAAAAACTGAATGAACTATTTTTTTGCCGCTGACTTATATAAATAATGTACCGCATACTCTTAAGATTGCTTTTGCTCGTTGCAGTCCTGCTGCCCCTCGGCGCCTGCCGCAAGGAGCCCAAGATCCGCATCGGAGTGGCCCAGTGCAGCAACGACGACTGGCGTCGCAAGATGAACGACGAGATACGCCGCGAGACCATGCTCCACGACAATGTCGAGGTAGAGATAGTCTCGGCCGACGACGACAGCCGCCTCCAGGCCGAGCAGGTGCGCCGTTTCATGGACGAGGGGTTTGACGTCATCTGCGTGGCCCCCAACGAGGCCGAGCCCCTTACGGCCGTGGTCGAGGAGGCCGCAGACCGCGGCATCCCCCTCGTAGTCTTCGACCGCAACGTCAACACAGACCGCTACACAGCCTTTCAGGGTGCCGACAACGAGGGCATAGGCCGCGTGGCCGCCCAGTATGCCATGCAGCTCGCGGGCGGAAAGGGAAAGGTGATAGAGCTCACGGGCCTGCTCAAGTCCACCCCCGCGGCCGAGCGCATGAAAGGCTTCGACGAGGAGCTCGAGGCACACCCCGGCACACTCGAGATTGTGGCGCGCGCCGATGGCAAGTGGTCCGTCGATGGCGCTGTCCGCGCCGCAGACTCGCTGCTCACGCTCTATCCGGACGCAGACATCATATATGCCCACAACGACCGCATGGCCATAGCCGCCCGCGGTGTGGCGCGCCGCAAAGGCCTATCGCCCAAAATAATAGGTATAGACGCCGCCCCGGAGATAGGCATGAAGGCCGTGGCCGACTCGGTGATAGACGCGACATTTGTCTATCCTACAGACGGATATCGCCTTGTGCGCACCGCCCTTGCCATACACGGAGGCGAGCCTTACGACAAGGAGGTCAGGCTCCCCGTCCCGTCGGCCGTCAATCTCTCCAACGCCAACATCCTGCTGCAGCAGAACGAGGCCATCAAGGAAGAGTCTGGCAAGGTCGAGAGCCTCAAGAGCATGGTGGACGACTACTGGCGACATCAGAACAGCCAGAATCTCTTCCTCTGTCTCTCGCTCGTCATCCTCGTGCTTCTCGTGGTCTTGCTCTCGGTGGTGCTCAGGGCCTACTGGACACACCGCCGCACACAGGCCATACTCGTAGAGCAGAACCGCAGGCTCGAGCTGCAGCGCGACCAGGAAATCCAGCTCAACGAGCAGTTGTCCAGAGCCACCCACTCCAAGCTGATGTTCTTCACCAACGTCTCTCACGACCTGCGCACTCCTCTGACGCTGATACAGGGGCCGCTCGAAGAGCTGTCCGAGGCCCCCAACCTGACGCCCCAGCAGGCCGAGCTCGTCAGGGTGGCCAACCGCAACGCCTGCATATTGCACCGCCTTATCAATCAGATACTTGACTTTCGCAAATACGAGAACGGCAAGATGGACCTCAATCTCTCCGAGGTAGACCTCGTGCAGATGATGCGCGTGTGGACAGACTCGTTCATCCCTCTGGCCAAGAGCCGTCATATGCGCTTCAAGCTCGACTTTCCGGAGGATAAGCCCGACGGCTCTGAAAACATTGCCCTCGACCCGGAGAAGATAGAGCGCGTGGTGTTCAACCTTATTTCCAACGCCTTCAAGTACACCCCCGACAACGGCACCATCGTGGTGGGCTGCAGGTTCGAGGCAGACAAGGCCGTGATAAGCGTCAGGGACAACGGCCGCGGCATATCGGAGGAAGACCTCCCCAACATCTTCATGAGATTCTTCCAGGTAGACAAGGTGCATCCCAACGGCTCTGGCATAGGCCTTTCGCTGGCCAAGTCGTTTGTCGAGCTCCACGGAGGCACCATATCGGCCGAGAGCATCCTCGGCAAGGGCGCCGCCTTCACAGTGACGCTGCCTGTGCGCCACGTCGCGGGCGACGCCGTCGTTGTCAAGCCGGGCATCACCCGAGAGACCGTCAGCTCTGAGCTCGGGCGCACCGAGGTTCCCGCACCCGCACCCGCGTCCGACGACGACGCTTCGCCCCGGCCCGTTGTGCTCGTGATAGACGACAACGAGGATATGCGCCGCATGGTGGGCTCGCTGCTCTCGGACGACTGCGCTGTAGTCTCTGCCGCCGATGGCCAGGAAGGCCTCCGCCTTGCCGCAAAGTATATCCCCGACCTTATAATATGCGATGTGATGATGCCTGTGATGGACGGCTTCGAATGTTGCCGCCGCCTCAAGGGCGAGGTGTCCACATCCCATATACCCGTGCTGATGCTGACGGCCTGCTCGATGGACGAGCAGAGGGTGGACGGATATGAGAGCGGCGCGGACGGATACCTGGCCAAACCGTTCAGCAACAATGTGCTGAGGGCGCGTGTCAAGAGCCTCATAGCCAACCGCCGCCTGATACACGACCTCTGGCGAGGCGACGGCGCCGCCTCATCGGTCCCGGCCGCCGTGCCGGACACGGCCAGGGGCGCGAGTCTCCCCAAGGTGGGCGCCGACATCGACAACGAGTTCTACACACGCTTTCTCAGCCTCTTCTTCGACAATATCTCAGACCCGGATGTCAGCGTCGACTCGCTTGCGTCCGAGATGGGCATGGGGCGGTCTCAGTTCTACCGCAAGATCAAGGCCCTGACCAACTATCCGCCCGTCGAGCTGATGCGCCGCCTGCGCCTCAAGCAGAGCCGCCACCTGCTCACCACCACGGAGAAGACCGTGTCCGAGATAGCCTACGAGGTGGGATTCTCCAACCCCGCATACTTCACCAAGTGTTACCGCGAGGCTTACGGCGAGACGCCCACGGCCCTGCGCGAGCGTCTCTCCGGCTCAAGGCAGACACAGCGCTGACACCCCTCCCCATGCCTCTCCGCGGCCCAGGCCGCGCGCACAATACGATATACGGCTATATGCGCCGCGTGCCGCCCTCCGGCACGCGGCGCAATGTGTTGTCTTACAGTCTTGCGCGTCTCGGCTACGTCCCTTCGGCGCAGACTGCGGCAAATGATGCATAACAGATTATTTTTGTTGCATTGCATGATTATTTATAACTGATGCACCAGAATTTTTAAACCCGTGGCGAACCTTTATATTACCTTTGCATCAGAAACCAAAAAAATAATACCAAACCAAATCTGACTGACACCAATGAAAAGAAGTATCCTCAGTGTCATCATAGCCCTCATCGCAGGGCTGGCGGCACAGGCGCAGGCAATCCGCGTCCACGGGACTGTCATTTCCGGCACAGACAACGAGCCTCTCATAGGCGCGAGTGTCGTGTCTGACATCAACTCTGCCATCGGAGCCTCGACCGACCTCGACGGCCGTTTCACGCTCACCGTCCCCGAGGGCTCCTCGCTCACATTCTCTTATGTGGGCTGCAAACCTGTCACACTCAAGGCCGCGGCCGAGATGAGCGTGACCCTCCATGAAGACACCGAACTGCTCGACGAGGTGGTGGTCGTAGGCTACTCTACCGAAAAGAAATCAGACCTCACAGGCTCTGTGGCCGTGGTCAAGATGAAAGACGTGGCCGACATCCCCACGGGCAACGTCATACAGTCGCTCCAGGGCCGTGTGGCCGGTATGCAGGTGACCACAGACGGCACCCCCGGCGGCCTCAGCACAGGCACCTCCATCCGCGGCCGCTCCTCGTTCTCTGACACCAACGGCCCCCTCTATGTGATAGACGGCGTGATGACGCGCGACAATCCCGGCACCATCCTCAACTCCAACGACGTTGAGTCTATCCAGGTGCTCAAGGACGCCGCCTCTGCCGCCATCTACGGCGCCCAGGCCGCCAACGGCGTCATCATCATTACCACCAAGCGCGCCAAGGCCGGCGAGGCACGCGTCACATTCGACGCCACCCTCACCGTACAGCGCTACAACAGCGGTCTCGACCTCCTCGACGCCGACGAGTGGGGCGACGTATACTGGAGCGCATACAAGTATGCCCACGGCGGACAGACGCCCCAGTCGGCCATCTACGGCAACGGCGCCACTCCCAAGCTCCAGGCATACACCAACCTCAACGGCAAGCTCGTCCAGCCCCGCAGCACCGACTGGGAGGACGAGATACACCGCACAGCCCTCATGCAGAGCTACACCGTAGGTCTCTCGAAGGGCTCGGAGAACGGCTCCTCGTCCATGTCTCTCTCGTGGCTCGACCATGACGGCATCATCAAGGGTACCGATTTCCAGAGAGTCAACTCGCGCTTCAGCTCGGACTACGGATTCATCAACAACCGCCTCCGCGCAGGCGGCAGCGTCTCGGTCAACTGGTGGCGCGAGCACACAGCCCCCGGCGGCATCGAGGAGAACGCCGTCAAGCAGCACCCCGCCAAGGCCGTCTATGACGAGAGCGGCGAGTATGTGGATGCCATACAGGATATCCTCGGCGACACCGAGAACGGTATGCGCCTCATAGACCAGCGCGTCAACGACAAGCACGAGTACTGGCGCGTGTTCGGCAACGCCTATCTCCAGGCAGAGCCCGTCAAGAACCTCATAGTCAAGACCAACTTTGGCGTCAACTACTTCAACGGCAACACCAAGGAGTTCACACCCAAGAATCTCCGCAACACCGTCAACGCCCTCTATCAGAAGGCCGACAACAACACAGACTGGGTGTGGACCAACACGGCCCAGTACAGCGGAGACTTCGGCAAGAACTCCATCATGGCTCTCGTAGGCGTCGAGGCCAAGAGATATCACAGCGAGGGCTTTGATGCCCGCGGCGAAGGCCTCGAGTTCCAGGACAAGGACTTCCTCTATCTGGGCAATGTCACCGCCAACCGCCAGGTGAACTCCTGGGCCTCCAACTACTCGATGTTCTCGCTCTTCGGCAAGTTCAACTACGCCTGGGACAACAAGTACCTGGCCTCCGTGACCATCCGCCGCGACGCATCCTCGCGTCTCTCCAAGGACAACAACCACGACTGGTTCCCCTCCTTCTCGGCAGGCTGGCGCATCTCTCAGGAAAACTTCATGGAGCCGACCCGCGGCTGGCTGTCAGACCTCAAGATACGCGCCTCGTGGGGCATCAACGGCAACGACCAGATAGACAACGAGGCCTTCTATGCCAAGTATAAGATCTGGGCAGACCGCGGCTCGTACAACATCAACGGCGACGGCTCTACGCTCGCCACCGGCGCCATCCGCATCCGCACCACCAATCCCGACCTCCGCTGGGAGAAGACCTACCAGACCAATGCCGGCGTCGACGCCTCGTTCTTCAACAACCGCCTGACTGTGTCGCTCGACTACTTCCGCAAGGAGACCAAGGACATGATAGTGGACAAGCCCTACATAGCCACCATCGGCGAGGGCGGCTACTGCTCCTACAACGGCGGCGAGATGGTCAACCGAGGCTTCGAAGGCCAGTTCAACTGGCGCTCTGCCATCGGACGCGACTTCACCTACGACATCGGCTTCAACTTCACCGTACAGTCCAACGAGATCACCGACGTCATGGAGGATATCCGCGACACATGGGGCGGAGGACGCAAGGGCCACAACATCATCGGCCAGAGCTTCAACTCATGGATGGGCTACAGGACCTCCGGAGTCTTCCGCACACAGGCCGAGGTAGACGAGTATTGCCAGAAATATGACGTGCAGTTTGGCCGTCCCGAAGTGGGCCGCCTCCGCTACGTCGACACCAACGGCGACAACATCATCAACGACGACGACCGCGACTGGCTCGGCACAGACCTGCCCAAGGCACAGTTTGGCCTCAACCTTGGATGCTCATGGAAGGGTTTTGACCTCAGTATGTTCTTCTCGTCCATCATCCGCGACGCCTTCAACAACTCCAAGTTCTACACAGACTTCTTCCAGGGCTGGAACGGCAACCACGGCACCGCCCTTCTCGAGGCCGCCGAGGCTTACGACCGCTATCTGACCACAGGCGTCTACGACTGCGACATCCCCGCGCCCACCACCGACAACTCCAACAACGAGACCCAGGTGAACGACTACATCATCGAGAACGGCTCGTTCCTCCGCATGAAGAATCTCACCCTCGGCTACACCCTGCCCGAGCCCGTGCGCAAGAAGCTCCGCCTCTCCAACGCCCGCGTCTATCTCCAGGGACAGAACCTCTTCACCATCACCAAGTACACGGGCGCAGACCCCGAGGGCCTCGGCTATCCCTATGCGATGCCGCGCCAGTTCACCGTAGGCCTGCAGTTCGGATTCTGACCCGGACGCCCCCACCGTGTTTCATACCCAACCATATCTCATAGCCAGAAACAAACACAATGAAACTCCACAATATATTTCTCGCCTTCGGCGCCGCCGCCATGCTCGCCTCGTGCGGAGACGACTTCCTCGAGAACAAGCCCCAGGGCTCGCTGTCTGACGGCATGATGAACAATCCCGAGAACATCGACCTGCTGATCAACGCCGCCTATGCCGGCCTCTACGGATTCACCAACGAGCAGGGCGACCCCCACGCCTTCCCCCTCACCAACTGGAGCTACGGCGAAGTCCGCGCCGACAACGCCTACAAGGGCGGCGGAGGCGAGGGAGACTTCTGGGACTTCCACTCGATGGAGACCTTCCAGTACGACCCCTACCTCGGCAACCTCGACGGCAAGTGGTTCAACCTCTACTCCCAGCTCTCGCGCTGCCACACGGCCCTGCGTGTGCTCAAGTCCGCAGACGAGAGCGTCGTGCCCGACAAGAAAGTGCGCATGGCCGAGATGATGGTGCTGCGCGGATACTACTACTTCGACCTCGTGCGTCTCTTCAACAAGATTCCTGTCGTGGACGAGGACCTTGCCACAGCCGACTATACGAGCGTGCCCAACGACAAGTATACCCGAGACCAGCACCTCGCCCGCATAGCCTCTGAGCTGCTCGAGGCCGCTAAAGACCTGCCCGACCGCCAGTCCGAGGTGGGCCGCATGAGCGGCAACATAGCCCGCGCCCTCGCCGCCAAGGTCAAGCTCTACCAGGCCTACGAGCAAGACCCTGAGACCAACCGCGTCGTCGGCGTCAACAAGGAGCTCATGCGCGAGGTGGTCGCTCTCATCGACGGCCTCAAAGGATACAGCCTCCTCTCAGACTTCCAGCACCTTGACCTCCTGGCATACGAGAACGGCTCGGAGAGCGTCTTTGCCATCCAGTTCTCGACTAACGACGGCTCCAACGACAAGGGCCGCGTCAACCGCCACAACCTGCTCAACTCGCCCGGCGGCAACAGCCCGTACCATGGCGACGGTTTCTACCTCCCCTCTCAGGACCTCATCAACGCCTATCAGACCGACGCCTCAGGCCTCCCCGTCTTCGACTATCAGAGCCTGCCTGACTACAGCGTGGTGGAGTTCATCGACGACGACCACCAGGTGCTCCACAACGTCGGCCACACCGTAGACCCCCGTCTCGACTTCGTCGTGGGACGCCCCACCATCACATGGAAGACATGGACCTCCACCCCCTGCCAGTCATGGGTGCGCGACCGCGGCACATACGGCCACAACTGCGCCAAGCGTTTCTGGGTGTCGCCCGAGTCTCCCGACATGGTGGAGGGATGGCCCTGGGGCGCATCGGGCCTCAACTGGCAGATTATCCGCTGGGCCGACCTCATGCTCTACAAGGCTGAGGCCCTCATCGAGATAGGCGACGGCGCAGGCCTCGAGACTGCCCGCGGGCTCATCAACGAGATACGCTCGCGCGCCAAGAACAGCGCCTGGGTCAAGGACTTCAACGACCCCTCCAAGAACGCGGCCAACTACAGCATAGGCCTCTATCCCGCCTCGGGCTGGACACAGGACTATGCCCGCAAGGCCCTGCGCACAGAGATGCGCCTCGAGAAGGCTCTCGAGGGAGACCGATTCTTCGACCTCGTGCGCTGGGGTGTCGCCAAGGAGACCATGACCAGGTATATCGACGCCGAGAAGGACAACCGCGTCTACTATCAGAACGCCTCGTTCAAGGACGGTCAGGAATACTTTGCCGTCCCCGTGGCCCAGTACAACTTCTCGCTCGGCATCTACACCCAGAATCCCGGCTATCCCTCATTCAAGTGATATAAGCCGCGGCCGAATATTCAGAAGCCCCCTCCGTCTCTGTCGGCGGAGGGGGCTTTGTGCTTGTCCTGTCTCTCAGCCGGCCGCGGCAGGCTGTCGGGGCTTTTTGTGCCTGGAACACATTATGTAGACGGCCGAGAATATGCCGAGGGCTATGTATGTGGCGGCCTGAAAGCCCCAGCACACCACAGAGTAGGCCGCGCCGTCGCTCTCGCTGACACCGAAGAGACTCAGCGCAAACATCACGGCCAGATTCCACGCCCCGAGCCCCCCGCTCGAAGGCACGGCCATAGAGCAGGCCCCGAAGACAAAAACCACCAGCCCGGGCAGGAGCCCCATGGCATAGCCCGGATGGCTCGTCAGCTCGCGGGTGAAGGGGAAGGCCCAGAAACAGGAATATGTCTCGAGAAAGTAGCAGGCCCATATCCCGAGGGTCATCACGATGTAGAGCCACGTGTCTCCCTTGAGGTGTATGAGCGAGGCAAATCCGGCGGCTATCCTCGACGCGCTTTTCCAGACCCCCTGCATGAAGGGCGTATGGCGCCAGATACGGGCCGCGATGGCCAGCGCGGCTATGGCGGCCAGCGCCCAGGCCCATACAGTCCCGTCGGTGAGACAATGCTGTATATCCTTGCCCAAGGGATAGTTGTCCATGAAGCGGTCGAGATAAGGCCCCGCCGCATACATGGCCACGAGTATCAGCAGCCCTATCATGACGCCATCCGAGGCACGGTCGCCGATATCGGTGCCCACCACGGTGGAGAGCCTGGCATTCTGGCGCCTCGACACGTAGACACACCTCCAGGCCTCGCCGAGATACTGGAATATGAGGTTGAGCGCATAAGCCCCGAAGATAGAGACACACTCGGCCGTCACCGGCATCCTCGGGATGCCCACGGCCCTGAGCTGTATGCCCCAGCGGATGCCGCGTATGACCTGCGAGAGCACCGTCAGCAGCATCATCACGGCTATGTACCGGTAGTCGACGCCCTCGCTGACTATCTGCATCACCTGACGGAAGTCCACCTTGTGGAAAAGCCATGCCACAAGCCCGGCTGAAACAGCTATCGGCACCGCCGTCTTCAGCACCTTCCCGGCCACGCCGGCCGCCCTGTGCATATCCTTGTCATTGCTCATGAATCCTGTGGTTGAAGTGAGTTGTGTAGATGAGATTATAACACCCTGCCGCCCCAAAAGGATTAAAAACCACCCCCATTCCTTCCCGACAGCATCCTCTTTGCGCCAAATAACTCGCAAAATTTGCGAGTTATTTGGCGCATTCGTATCTTTGCAATCTAAAAAACTCTCCGATATGTTCATACACGAGACAGACCGGTGGCCCCATTTCAGGTGGGACACCGACATGATCAGCGATCTCCGGCTCAAGGCCATGCACCGCCTCGGCTATCTTGCAGGCAGGATGTCGGCCATTGGATTTGACAACAGGCTCAAGGCAACGGTCGAGGCTGTGACCAACGATGTCGTCTCCTCTTCCGAGATTGAGGGCGTGCGCCTCGACACGGATGAGGTGCGCAGTTCTGTGGCGCGCAAGTTGGGCGTCTCCATTCCCGACAGCAAGGAACCCACACACTATGTGGAGGGTATCGTAGAGATGATGCTTGACGCCACCCGCAACTGTTCCAGGCCCCTGACAGAGAGCCGTCTGTTTGACTGGCATTGCGCTTTGTTTCCAAACCGCACGTCGCTGACTGTCGGAGCTTACCGCAAGGATGAGATGTCTGTGGTCTCAGGCTCTTTCGGGCGCGAGCGCATCCACTACCGCGCTCCGTCGCCAGGCCGTGTGCCATCCGAGATGAAGGCGTTTTTAGACTGGTTCAACGATGGCGCCAACAGCCCCGACATCCTCAAGTCTGCCATAGCCCATCTGCGGTTTGTCAGCATTCATCCCTTTGACGACGGCAACGGGCGAATAGGCCGAGCCATTTCAGATATGGTGCTTGCAGGTCTTGACGGCGAGGGTATGCACTTCTATAGTCTGAGCCGTCAGATTCTAAAGGATAAGAACCACTATTATAAGGTGTTGGAACGCACCCAGCGAGGCGACGGGGACATCACGGACTGGCTCGTCTGGTATTTTGGGGCTTTCGTGGCCGCCGTGGACGATTCAGACGCCATGCTCTCGCTTGTGTTGCGCAAGGCCACATTCTGGCGTGTCCATGCAGACGCGTCTATATCAGAGCGTCAGCGCATGGTGCTCAACAAGTATCTCGACGGCTACGACGCCAAGCTGACGGCCAAGAACTGGGAGAAGATTGCCGGAGTGTCGAAAGACACGGCGCTCAGAGACATAGACGCACTTGTCAGGCAAGGGATACTCATTCCCACTCCTGGCAGGGTGAGGGATATTCCTTACTCTATCAGCTATCAGTCTGCCGCGTCTGACGGCGATTTCCCGTTCACGGACATCACTGTCGAGACCATAGGAGAGAACAGCTGTATATCAGCCGTTTTCAGGGGGACTTCGCGTGTCAGCGACAGGGTCGGCCGCATAGACATCAAGCGTCTTGCCGACGGCGAGATTACCCTCCGCGACCTTGCCTACAAGCATTTTGCCTATCTTATTGACTGACTTTTCACTGACTTGTGCCCCCTCATCGCGCTGATTACGGGAATTTTTTGTAACTTTGTGGTTTGAAAACGTATATACCTCTTTCGAACTATGCCTCACAATATAGCCGTCCTGGGGTCTACCGGCTCCATCGGCACACAGACTCTTGACGTCATCTCGCAGTTTCCGGACCGGTTCAAGGCCACGGTGCTTGCGGCGGGCTCGAACGTCGATATGCTTGTCTCGCAGGCTCTCAGACACCGTCCCGCGCTTGCCGTCATAGCCGATGAGCGCCGTTACGCCGAGCTGCGCGACGCCCTCGCCCCCCACGGCATCGAGACTGCCGCCGGAGCCGAGGCTCTCGCCGACGCCATGGAGCGTCCCGACTTTGACACGGCGGTCACGGCCACAGTAGGCTACAGCGGCCTGCTCCCCACCGTCCGCGCCATCAAGGCGGGCAAGCAGATAGCCCTGGCCAACAAGGAGACACTCGTGGTGGCCGGCGAGCTCATCACCAGGCTCCTGGCCGAGTCGCCCTCGCGCGTCATCCCCGTCGACTCCGAACACTCGGCCATCTACCAGTGTCTCGTGGGCGAGGATCCCGAGACCGTCGAGAAACTTATAATCACCGCCTCGGGAGGCCCCTTCCGCACATGGACCGCCGAGGAGACCGCCCGCGCCACGGCCGCGCAGGCCCTGCGGCATCCACGCTGGACGATGGGCGCCAAGATCACAATCGACTCGGCCACGATGCTCAACAAGGCATTCGAGATCATCGAGGCCCGCTGGCTCTTCGGCGTGCCCTCAGAGCGCATCAGCGCCGTGGTTCATCCCCAGTCTATAGTCCACTCCATGGTCGAGTTCAAGGATGGCGCCGTCAAGGCCCAGCTCGGCATCCCGGATATGCACCTGCCCATACGCTATGCCCTCGGCGACGCCTCGCGCCTCCCCTCGGCCGAGCGCGGCCTGAGGCTCTCCGACTATGCCTCGCTCACCTTCGAGGAGCCCGACGAGGTCAAGTTTCCCTGCCTCAAGCTGGCGCGTCTCGCCCTCGACAAGGGCGGCAACACAGCCTGTGTCATCAACGCCGCCAACGAGGTGGCCGTGGCCGCCTTTCTCGAGGGCCACATCACATTCGACGGCATCTACCGCGCCATCACCGACGCTCTCAGCCACATACCCTTTGTCCAGGCGCCCACGCTCGACGACTATGTCCAGACCCACCACGCCACCATAGGCTATACACTCGACAGCCTCTCCCGCACCTCTCACTGACACACTGAAACATGGAAACATTTCTCATAAAAGCCGTACAGTTCATGCTGGCCCTGGCCTTCCTGGTCATCATACACGAGTTCGGCCACTACATCTTCTCGCGCATCTTCGGCATAAGGGTCGAGAAATTCTATATGTTCTTCGACCCCTGGTTCTCCCTGGCCAAGTGGAAGCCAAAAGCCAGGCCTGGCGCCGACCCCGGCAAGACCTCTTGGCGCGACACCGAATATGGCATCGGCTGGATACCGCTCGGAGGCTACTGCAAGATTTCGGGCATGATAGACGAGAGCCTCGACACCGCCCAGATGGCCAGCGAGCCCAAGCCGTGGGAGTTCCGCTCCAAGCCCGCCTGGCAGCGCCTGCTCGTCATGGTCGGCGGCGTGCTCTTCAACTTCATCCTCGCCGTCCTCATCTACGCCGGCATCGCCTGGCACTGGGGCACGAGCTACGTCCCCTTCGACAAGGCCACCGAGGGCTTCGACTTCGTCCCCGCGGCCCAGGCTGTCGGATTTCGCAACGGCGACATACCCCTCTCGGCCGACGGCGAGCCTCTCGACGCCGCAGACCCCGACTACTCGCTCCGCATGGCCCAGGCCAAGGAGGTCAAGGTGCTGCGCAACCGCCGCGACACCGTCTCGATAGCCATCCCCGACAAGTTCATCCTCAGCCTCAACGAAGACAAGGGCTTCATGTACTACCGCCTCCCCGTGTGGATAGACCGCGTTGTGGCCGGCGAGCCCGCCGCCAAGGCCGGCCTGCTCGAGGGAGACCACATCGTGGCCGTCGACACCTTCGCGACCCCATCCTACACCGAGCTCACCGCCGCCCTGCGCGCGACGGCCGGGCGCGCGGTGCCCGTCACCGTAGAGCGCGGCGGCAAGCCCATGACCTTCACCGTCACACCCACGGCCGAGGGCAAGCTCGGCTTCCAGCTGCGCCCCCTCACAGACATCTATCCCGTAGTCGTGCAGCGCTACGGATTCTTCGGCTCCTTCCCCAAGGGCTGGGAGCTCGGCACCACCACGCTCTCCAACTACGTCTCCTCCATGAAGCTTGTCTTCACCCGCGAGGGAGCCAGCCAGGTTGGCGGCTTCGGCACCATCGGCTCGCTCTTCCCCGCCCGCTGGGACTGGCTCTCGTTCTGGGAGATAACCGCCTTCATCTCGCTGGCGCTCGCCTTCATGAACCTCCTGCCCATCCCCGGGCTCGACGGCGGCCACATCATGTTCCTGCTCTGGGAGGTCGTCACGCGCCGCAAGGTCTCGGAGAATGTCCTCATCAACGCCCAGTATGCAGGCATGATATTCCTCATCCTGCTCATGCTCTACGCCAACGCCAACGACATCTTCCGCGCCTTCTTCAAGTAGCACCAAACTCAACCACCATCATATATCGTTTTGGATAAAGTGATTACCCTCAAGCGCGGCAAGGAAGACTCCCTGCTCCGCTTCCACCCCTGGGTCTTCTCGGGGGCCATACACTCCCTCCCCGAAGGGCTCGAGGAGGGCGACGTTGTCGACGTCCTCGCCTGGGACGGCTCTTTCCTTGGCCGCGGCCACTACGAGATAGGCTCCATAGCAGTCCGCATCCTCACCTCCGACCCCGACGAGGCCATCGACGAGGCCTTCTATGCGCGCCGTCTGCGCTCGGCCCTCGGCCTGCGCAAGCGTCTCGGCCTCATGCGTCCCGACAACACCACCCTGCGCCTCGTCCACGGCGAGGGCGACTTCCTCCCCGGCTGTGTGGTGGACCTCTACGGCGACACCGCTGTCCTGCAGGCCCACAGCCCCGGTATGCACTATGCGCGCAACATCATAGCCTCCGAGCTGATGCGCCTCGAGGGCGCCGGCATAGCCAACGTCTACTACAAGAGCGAGACCACGCTGCCCTACAAGGCCCGCCTCGACCCCGTCAACGACTATCTCACAGGAGGCTATCACACCAACATCGCCGTCGAGAACGGCCTGCGCTTCAACATCGACTGGCTCAAGGGCCAGAAGACCGGATTTTTCGTGGACCAGCGCGACAACCGCTCGCTCGTCGAGCGTTACAGCCCCGGATGCCGTGTGCTCAATATGTTCTGCTACACGGGCGGATTCTCTGTCTACGCCATGCGCGCCGGAGCCTCCGAGGTCCACTCTGTCGACTCCTCGGCCAAGGCCGTGGCGCTCACCGACGCCAACATAGAGCTCAACTTTCCCGGCGACACCCGCCACAAGTCTTTTGCGCTCGACGCCTTCAAATACCTGGCCGATATGCCCGAGGGGGCCTATGACCTCATCATCCTCGACCCCCCGGCCTTTGCCAAACACCGCTCGGCGCTCAAGAACGCCCTCGTGGGCTACCGCCGCCTCAACGAGGCCGCCTTCCGCAAGATAGCCCCCGGCGGCATCCTCTTCACCTTCTCGTGCTCTCAGGCTGTCAGCAAGGAGCAGTTTCGCCTCGCCGTCTTCACGGCCGCCGCTCGCTCGGGCCGCAAGGTGCGCATCCTCCATCAGCTGACACAGCCCTCAGACCATCCCGTCAACATCTACCACCCCGAGGGCGAATATCTCAAGGGCCTTGTCCTGGCGGTAGAGTAGGGGGGAGTGTGGAGCATTGCGCGACACCTATATTATTTTTATACTATATTTATCTCTCGTTATATTTATTCTCTCTTTATACTCACCTTAATCCCAACACCTGATGCAGTTATCCAGATTATTCATCCCGGCCGCGGCGGCCGCGGGCCTCATGTTCTCTTCGTGCGGAGGGGGCAAGGAAGCCTCAGCCGACACTGCCGACAACTTCGACTACAACGTGGACCGTTTCGCAGACATTGAAGTCCTCGCCTACAAGGTGCCCGACTTCGAAAAGCTCACCCCCAGGCAGCGCATACTCATCTACTATCTCACAGAGGCCGCCCTCACCGGACGCGACATCCTCTGGGACCAGAACGGACGCTTCAACCTCGCCATCCGCGACCTCATCGAGAACGTCTATGCCGCCTATGACGGAGACAAGAATTCTGACGACTACAAGGGCCTCGAGCTCTATCTGAAGCAGATAGAGTTTGCCAACGGCATACACCACCACTACTCGATGGACAAGTTCCAGCCCAAGTTCTCGCGCGAGTTCCTCGAGGCCCGCGCCGCCGAGCTGCCCGACTCGCTCCGTCCCGCCAACCTCGCCGAGCTGATGCCCGTCATCTTCGACCCCGCCGTGATGCCCAAGCGCGTCAACCAGGCCGCCGGAGCCGACCTCATAGCCACCTCGGCCAACAATCTCTACGGCCCCGGCGTCACCCAGGCCGAGGTTGAGGCTTACTACAATGCCCTCAAGGACCCCAAGGACGAGACCCCCGTCTCTTACGGTCTCAACACCCGTCTCGTCAAGGAGGACGGCAAGCTCGTCGAGCAGGTCTACAAGGTGGGCGGACACTATTCCGAGCCCCTCTCGCGCATAGCCGACCTTCTCACCAAGGCCGCCGAGTATGCCGAGAACGACACACAGCGCGACGTCATCAACAAGCTGGTAGACTATTTCCGCTCAGGCTCGCTCAAGGCCTTTGACGACTACTCCATAGCATGGGTGGGCGACCTCGGCTCGCAGGTCGACTTCATCAACGGCTTCATCGAGAGCTACGGCGACCCCCTCGGCATGACCGGCGCCTATGAGTCTATAGTCAACTTCAAGAACCTCGAGGCCTCTCACCGCACCGAGGTCATCGCCTCCAACGCCAAGTGGTTTGAAGACCACTCGCCCGTCGATCCCCGCTTCCGCAAGGAGGATGTCAAGGGCGTCAGCGCCAAGGTGATCACCGCCGCCATCCTCGCCGGCGACGCCTATCCCGCCACCCCCATAGGCATCAACCTCCCCAACGCCAACTGGATCCGCGCCGCCCACGGCTCCAAGTCGGTGACCCTCGAGAACATCACCGAGGCCTACGACAAGGCCGCCCACGGCAACGGCTTCAACGAGGAGTTTGTCATCGACCCTGAGACCGCCAAGCTCATGGACGACTACCTCTTCATCACCGACAACCTCCACACCGACCTCCACGAGTGTCTCGGCCACGCCTCGGGCCGTCTGCTCCCCGGGACAGACCCCGATGCCCTCCGCGCCCACGGCTCCACCCTCGAGGAGACCCGCGCCGACCTCTTT
>JAIDJD010000190.1 GCA_029052375.1 Duncaniella sp.
GTCTTTAATGCTCTCTTCATCCCGGAGTCAGACATTTGGAAGTGTCAGTTTGAGAGACGCCCAGTTGTCGAGCACGGTGTGGTCTGCATAGCGGAGTCCGAGGGGTTCGGCCGTCTTGAGTATGACAGGGATATCCTCCTCGTAGAATCCGCTCAGTACGACGCTGGCCCCTGGCGCGAGAGTGTCTGCATATGCGGCGAGGTCGGCCGTTATGATGTTGCGGTTGATGTTGGCTATGAAGAGGTCTGTGTCGCGTATCGAGGCCAGCACGGAGGCGTCTCCGAGATGGAGGTGAATGTTTGCGGCATTGTTGAGGCGGACATTCTCTACAGCGTTCGTGTATGCGAACTCGTCTATCTCCACAGCGTCGATGTGCGCCGCTCCGCGCATAGATGCGAGAATGGCGAGGATGCCTGTGCCTGGGCCCAGGTCCACGACCTTGAGGCCGGCGAGGTCCGTGGCCAGAAGGCGTCGCAGTATCAGGGTTGTGGTGGCATGGTGTCCCGTCCCGAATGCCATCTTGGGGTCGATGAGGATATCGTAGCGGCACTCGGGCACATCCTTGTGGAACGAAGAGTGGATGACACACTCCTCTCCTACGACGATTGGCTTGAAGTAGTTTTTCTCCCACTCTGCGTTCCAGTCGCGTCCTTCCACGAGGGTGTCTCTTGTGGTGATGTCTGCCGCCATCGGGAAGGAGTCTCTGACTTCTGTGAGCTTCTCGCGGCAGAATAGTTCTTCTTTGACGTATGCTGTGAGGCCCTCTTGGTCGGGCACAAAACTTTCATACCCCTCGTCGGCGAGCATGGCCGCGAGTATGTCGGTCATGACCTCCGAACAGGGGTTGATGTCGAAGCGGACTTCTATGTAGTTGTTCATTGAGAGGGAGTATGATTGGTTTATGATTGTTCTCCTTGTGCGGGTCTGCTTCAGCGTCGCAGACGGCGGAATATTCTGAAGGTCTGAGAGCCTATCTTCCAGGCCATAATTCCAAGGTCGATATAGCTGAAGGCTCCTATCAGCCTGCCTACGACGCCTCCCGGTGTGCCTTTTGGCCTGAAGCCGTTCTTGCGCAGGCCGGCTATGCGTTCATGGAGGCGCGAGCGGTTGATTTCTACCCTTGCGGCCGAGTAGGCCCGATGGTAGCGCAGTTCGTCCATCGTATATCCCTGGAATTCTGCTGTGTGGTGAGGAAGCTGTTTCTGCTTGGTCATGACTGTCTGGGAGTGAGGGTTATTTCAGTATGAGGGTTGAGATGAAACGTGCTATGGGGTCGAACACGAGCTGTTTGCGCAGGAAGAAGAGCAGCACTACCAAGACCATGTATATGCCGGCCATTATCATGCAGGCTCCGAACATTCCTGTCGACTTGGCAAGCAGGATGGTCAGACCGAACGAAATCATGAACAGCACGATGGAGCAGATGATGATGATGAGCAGCCCCAGTGTGGCCATGCCTAAGAGAGTGGTGAGTTTCTCGGCGCCTGTAAGCTTGGCATATTCGATGTTGAGTCTCAGCGTGTCTCTGAGTTCGGCCCAGAGGCTGCCTAACTGTTCTTTGGTTTCTTTCATGATCAGGGCTTGCGTGGTGGGGGATGTGATGATGGATAATGTTGCCGGATGCCGGGCAGTCCTTGGATGCGCCCTGCGGCTCCGGCATGGATTCAGGCAGGAACCGGGCCCTCGCTGTCTGTCGTTGCAAGACGGGCTCTATCCCTGCCTGTTTGTTCTGACCTGAGATCTGTGGTGTCTCCGTGTGTCGGGTCTCAGTCGTCTATCTGGGTGGTGAGTTGTTCTACGAGGGCATCGATTTCGTTATCAGAGCAGAGGATTCCCTTCTTGCGGAGGATTTCGGCGATGCGTGCGCGGACATCCTCGCCCTTCTCGGGAGCAAAGAGGAGAGCGGCTCCGGCACCTACGATGGCGCCGCCGATGAATGCGTAGAGCAGGTTGAGATTTGACATGATGTGTATGCTGATTGGGTGTTGGTTAGACAAGTTGTGCCGTGGCGGCAGTTCTTTTGAGGATAGGGGAGAATGGGCGCTCTGCCATCTGTGGGGAGAGGGGTTGTGGTGGGCAGAGATTACTTCTCGAGCTCTTCGGCTATCTCGTCGGCAAGCTCTTCGATCTTAGACTTCTGTAGCTTTACTCCCTTGGACTCGAGATACTTGACGAGGTTCTTGCGGGTTTTCT
>JAIDJD010000191.1 GCA_029052375.1 Duncaniella sp.
GAAATGCGGTCTGTTGGAGTAAGTCGTTGTTTATATCAGGTTAAAGAGCCTTTTCCTCATTTCCGGGACACCCTGACGGGCGTCCCGGAAAGGGGGGCGGGAGAAGTATATCTTTATATCACTTGTCGAGCGATATGCAGACGGGGAGCTTGAAGTCGTCCATATCGAGGAGGGTGACACGGGCGTCCTCTTCGGGCGCGGGGAGCCGGTCGGCTATGTCAAGTCCGGTGGCGAGCACCTGAGACGAGATATAGTCTGCAAACTCGCGTATGGCCTCGTCGGTGGCGGGGTTGGACTGGAATGTCAGCGAGATGCGGTCTGTGATGTTGTAGTCGCGCTCCTTGCGTGTGCGCTGGATGCGGTTGACGATGTCGCGGGCTATGCCTTCGCGCTCGAGCGAGGGATCGGCGGTGACGTCGAGAGCGATGGTCAGGGGGCCGTCGTTGGCCACGAGCCATCCGGGGATATCCTCCGAGATTATCTCTACATCGGCCAGGTCGATGACGGCGGGAGCGCCGTTGACGTCGATCTCAATCTTGCCCTCCTTCTCGAGGTGCAGGGCCTGCCTTGTGTCGAGAGCCTGGACTGCGACGGCCACGGCCTTCATGTTCTTGCCATGCTTCGGGCCGAGCTTCTTGAAGTCGGGCTTGACGCGCTTGACAATGACGCCGTCCTCATCGGTGACAATCTTGATTTCCTTGACGTTGATCTCGCTCTTCACCAGCTCGGCTATAGCCTCGAGGGTGGCGCGCTGAGAGGCGTCGTTGACGGGCACCATCAGAGTGCGCAGGGGCTGGCGCACCTTCATGTTGACCTTGCGGCGGAGAGCCAGGGCCATGGAGGTGATGCTCTGGGCCATCTTCTGGCGGGCCTCAAGCTCGGCGGCCTCGAGGGCGGGGTCGAACTCGGGGAACTTGGCCAGGTGGACAGAGCCTGCCTCCTCGCCGTTGAGGTCGCGCCAGAGGCGGTCGGCAAAGAAGGGGGCGAAGGGAGCCGTCAGCAGGGCCAGGGTGCGCAGACAGGTGTAGAGCGTCTGGTATGCGGCCAGCTTGTCGGCCGTCATCTCGCCGGCCCAGAAACGGCGGCGGTTGAGGCGGACATACCAGTTGGAGAGGTTGTCGCCGACAAACTCGGCTATGGCGCGGGCCGCACGTGTGGGCTCGTAGTCGTCGAGGGCCTCGTTGACCTCGCGGACGAGGGTGTTGAGCAGAGAGAGTATCCAGCGGTCTATCTCGGGACGCTCCTCGAGAGCCACCTGCGGCGCCTCGGGGTCGAAGCCGTCTACGTTGGCATAGAGCGCGAAGAAGCTGTAGGTGTTGTAGAGAGTGCCGAAGAGCTTGCGCGAGGTCTCGAGCACACCCTTGGGGTCGTACTTGAGGTTGTCCCAGGGCGACGAGTTGGCTATCATGTACCAGCGGACGGGATCGGCGCCATACTCGGCTATCTGGCCGAAGGGGTCGATGGTGTTGCCCTTGTGCTTGGACATCTTCTCGCCGTTCTTGTCGAGGACGAGACCGTTGGACACCACAGCCTTGTAGGCCACCGAGTCGAAGAGCATACCGGCTATGGCGTGGAGGGTGAAGAACCATCCGCGGGTCTGGTCGACGCCCTCGGCTATGAAGTCGGCGGGATAGACAGTGCGGCTGTCGAAGGCATCCTTGTTCTCGAAGGGATAGTGTATCTGGGCGTAGGGCATCGAGCCGGAGTCGAACCATACGTCGATGAGGTCTTTCTCGCGGTGCATCGGCTTGCCTGAGGGAGAGAGAAGGACGATGTCGTCCACATAGGGTCGGTGGAGGTCTATCTTCTCATAGTTCTCCTTGGTGTAAAGGCCGGGCTCGAAGCCGAGGTCGCGGTAGGGATTCGAAGCCATCAGGCCGGCCTCGACGGCGCGGTCTATCTCGCCGTAGAGCTGCTCTACCGAGCGGATGCATATCTCCTCGCGGGCATCCTCTGTGCGCCAGATGGGCAGGGGCGTGCCCCAGTAGCGGCTGCGAGAGAGGTTCCAGTCCTGGAGATTCTCGAGCCACTTGCCGAAACGTCCCGAGCCGGTCGACGCGGGCTTCCAGAGTATCGTCTCGTTGAGCTCCATGAGGCGCTCGCGCACGGCGGTGGAGCGGATAAACCAGGAATCGAGGGGATAGTAGAGCACGGGCTTGTCCGTACGCCAGCAGTGGGGATAGTTGTGGACGTGCTTGGCTATGCCGAAAGCCTCGCCGGCCTGCTTCATCTCCATGCAGAGGACGATGTTGAGGTCTTCGGCCTTGGCCGCGGCGGCCTCGTCATACTTGCCTCCGGGGTTGAAGCGGGGGTCGTAGGCATTCTTGACATAGTCTCCGGCATGGCGCGAGTAGAGCTCGACATCGACACAGCGCTTGACAAACTCGGGGTCGAGCTTGTCCATGGTGTAGTAACGGCCCTGGAGGTCGACCATGGGGCGGGTCTCGCCACGGAGGTTGATCATGAAAAGCGAGGGGATGCCGGCGGCCTTGGCCACCTTGGCGTCGTCGGCGCCGAAGGTAGGCGCGATATGCACGATGCCCGTGCCGTCCTCAGTGGTGACATAGTCGCCGCCGATGACGCGGAAGGCCTCCTCGGAAATCTCCACAAAGGTGTCGCCCTCGGCGGTGAAGGTCTTTTCGGGATGGGCCGAGGCATAGGCTGTCACGAAGGCGGGAGAGTTCTCGTCCACCTTCTCGACAGGCTTAACCCACGGCATCAGCTGGGCATAGTGCATACCCACGAGCTCAGAGCCCTTCCACGAGCCCACCACACGGTAGGGCACCACCTTGTCGCCCTGATTGTACTCCTCCATGGGCTTCTCGGCACCCTCGGGCTTGAAGTAGCTCTTCATGAGCACCTCGGCGAGCACCACGGTGACGGGAGCGCCTGTATAGGGATTGTATGTCTGCACGGCCACGTAGTCGAACTTGGGACCGACGCAGAGAGCCGTGTTGGAGGGGAGTGTCCAGGGGGTTGTGGTCCATGCCATGAAGCAGGGAGTGCCCCATGCGGCCATCTCGGGCTTGGGGTCGAGGATGCGGAAGAGAGCCGTGGCGGTGGTGTCCTTGACGTCGCGGTAGCATCCGGGCTGGTTGAGCTCGTGCGAGCTCAGGCCTGTGCCGGCGCCGGGCGAGTAAGGCTGGATGGTATAGCCCTTATAGAGGTAGCCCTTGTCGTAGAGCTGGCCGAGGAGCCACCATACGGTCTCGATATAGCGGTTGTCATAAGTGATGTAGGCGTTGGGCATATCCACCCAATAGCCCATCTTGCGGGTGAGGTCTTCCCACTCGCCGGTGAACTTCATCACCTCCTTGCGGCAGGCGGCATTGTAGTCTCCGACAGAGATCTTAGAGCCGATATCCTCCTTGGTGATGCCGAGATTCTTCTCCACGCCGAGCTCGACGGGCAGGCCATGGGTGTCCCAGCCGGCCTTGCGCTTGACCTGAAAACCCTTCATGGTCTTGTAGCGGCAGAATATATCCTTGATGGTGCGGGCCAGGACGTGGTGTATGCCGGGCTTGCCGTTGGCCGAGGGGGGACCCTCGAAGAAGACAAACGAGGGACATCCCTCGCGCTCGGTCATCGTGCGGGCAAAGACATCTTCGGCATCCCACTTGCCGAGGATGCCGGCATTGATTGCGGGCAGATTGAGCCCGGTATATTCAGTGAATCTCTTGGACATAATCCTGATGAATCTGTTGTCGCCCCATAGCCCCTGAGGACTGTCGGCGAAGGGTTACAAAAATTTTCGCAAAATTAGTGAATCTCCCCCACAAATCCAAGCCCGACACCTATAATAATTGATAATTGGGAGTTTGTGAATTGTGGATTGTGAATTGAGAATCTTGATTTCCATCATTGCTCCTTCTCCTCCCGGCCGGGGTCGATGACGTATTGCTGGTAGTAGGAGAGGATGAGGGTGGTCATGGGGATGGCTATTATCATGCCTATGAGGCCGAGGAGGGTGCCCCAGACCGAGAGCGAGAGGAGGATGATGGCGGGGTTGAGGCCCATCACCTTGCCCATTATCTTGGGGGTGAGGATGTAGTCGCAGATGCTCTGGCTGACCACGTAGACCAGCCCGCACTTGCCGAAGAGGGCCAGGAAGGACGAGTCGCCGCTCAGGGAGGTGATATAGCAGACTATCGCCACCGGTATCAGGGTGATATACTGGAAGTAAGGTATCAGGTAAAGGATACCCACCATGATGCCGAGCACTATGGCGAGGGGAATGCCGACAATCGAAAACCCGATGCAGTAGAAGACGGCGGCGCAGAGGGCCAGGACAACCTGTACGCGGAAGTAGCGGTCCATGCTCATCTTGATGTCGTCCTCGATGCGGTAGACGGGATTGCGGTACTTCGGGGGCACCATCAGGCGGAAGCCCTTCATGAGACGCGGATAGTCTATGAGGACAAAGACGACGTAGATGAATGTCAGGAACCACTCCAACGTGCGGAACACGACGCCAACAGAGAAGCTGACTATCGAGACGCCCTTGTTGACCAGAGCGTTGAGGTGCCCGTCGTCGAGAATCACCTTGAGCTGGTCGGGGTCGAGCATATCCTGCATCTTCTCGGACATCGACGGGGGGAGGAACGGAATCTCTATCCTGTGCGAGTTGCAGTCGCGTATCATCTTCTCCATCTGGTCGAGCTCGGAGGCCACCGAGGGGGCGAAAAGATAGACCAGGCCTCCGATGACGAGGGTAGTCTCCACAAGGGTGATGAAAGTGGCCAGCACACGGCTTCTGAGCCTGAGGAGGCGCATATTGAACTGCAGCACTGGCTCGAGGAAGTAGGCTATGAGACAGGCCAGGCAGAACGGGAGCAGGACGTTGGCAAGCCTGCCGAGGAGCCAGACGACTATGGCGAGAGCGCCGAGGGCAAAGAGGATGCGCACAGTGCGGTCGAAAGTGAAGGGCCGGGAGGTGAACATAACCGATGAGAAGATTGGAAAGTGTTTTTATGAGGTCAGTATCCGGACTCGCGCAGCGAGGCGGGGTCGGCGTAGAATCCGGGCGACAGAAGGTCCGAGACCTTGGCCTCGGGATGGGAGGCGAGGTATGCCGAGACTATCCGTGTGCCGGTCCACCGTCCGGCGGCTCCGGGAGCATCGGACGAGAGCAGGGTCGCGGCCGGCGACAGGGCTATGAAGCTCCTGAGCACGGCGGGGTCTGAGGAATAGAGCCACTTGCGCTCGGCCATCAGGCGCCAGACATCGTCCTCGTGGTCTGCGAGGAACTTTAGCTCGGCCGGGCTGAATCCGGGCACCTGCTCGGGAGCTGTGCCCGTCAGCTCGGAGACGGCGTGACAGACGGCCCCCTCGTAGAGCATGGCCTGCAGCAGTGTGGGGCTGCCCTCGGGCGTGAAGGGACGGCTGACCCTCACGAGGGCCTCGGCGACATCCACGGGCAGACGGCCCGGCGTCTTGCGCCGGCGGATGAAGTCAGGAAAGTAGCCGTAAGGGCCGTACTCCTCGCCGAGATAATGGTTGAGGCCTATGAAGACCATGGTGTCGGCCACGATGACCGACTGGTTGAAGGGCGAGACAATGGCGTAGAATCGAGGGACGGCCACCCCGGGCAACAAATCAGGCAGGCGCGAGGCTATGCGTCCGAGGCCCTTCTCGACACCTGAGACCGAGGCAAAAACCGAGTCGACGGCGGCGGCATGGACCGTGATTGAGGGCGATGAGGCGTATGTCCTCAGCGCCGAGTCGGAAGGCTCGCCGTAGCCCGAGACAGCAAAGAGAGCCTCGACGGCCCGGCGATCTGCAGGGTCGGACGGCATGGCGCCCCCTGCCAGCTCGAGGTCTATGCGGCGCAGGGGAGCGGGAGCCTCGCGGTGGCCGGTGCAGGCCGCCGCGAGGCCGGCCAAAACTGCGGCAATGAGCAATTCTGAAAATTTCATGGGCCAAAAGTAGCTATTTTTCGGCAAATTTTCATAAAAATAAGGAGTGCATGGCCTCGGTAGCGGAGTTTTTTACTAATTTTGCAAAGATTTTTCCTCTAAAAAAATATCTCCGCACCTCCATGCGTCCTGTCAAACTTTTGCTCACGTTCATTCTCGGAGCCATACTGCTCGTCCCCGCCGCCGCGGCCAAGGATTTCACCGTAGTCATAGATGCCGGACACGGAGGCCGTGACGCAGGTGCGCTCGGCCTGCGCACAAACGAGAAAAGCATCAACCTGAGCGTGGCCCGGAAACTGCGCAAGCTCATCCTCGACAACATGGACGACGCCAAGGTAGAGATGACCCGAGACAAAGATGTCTTCGTCACCCTCCAGGGACGCGCCGACTTTGCCAACCGCAAGCACGCGGATGTCTTCATATCCATCCACGCCAACTCGCTTGACCGCAAGTCGCCCTCGTACAGCCGTGTCAACGGCGCCGCGGTCTACACCCTCGGTCTCGACCGCTCGGACACCAACCTCAGCGTGGCCATGAGAGAGAACGCCGTGATGAAGATGGAGGACGACTACACAACAGTCTACGAAGGCTTCGACCCCTCGTCGACCGAGAGCTACATAGCCTTCGAGATGATGCAGCACAAGAACATGGACCAGAGCGTCCGACTGGCCGAGGCCGTGCAGAACCAGCTTGTGCGCACCGCGGGCCGCAAGAACAACGGCGTGCGCCAGGCTCCCTTCTGGGTGCTGGTGCGCACGAGTATGCCCGCCATCCTCGTCGAGCTCGACTTCATATCCAACCCCAGGATGGAAAAGTTCATGGCCAGCGACGAGGGCTCGTCGCTCCTGGCC
>JAIDJD010000192.1 GCA_029052375.1 Duncaniella sp.
GGGGGATGGCGTGATTTCTTGGGGCGGTGTGTTTTCTTGGCGGGTCTTGACGTGGGGTCTGCGGGGGCTGTGGCTGTGTCTGCGGGGGCGTATGTCACTGTGGGAGACGGTATGGAGGCATACCGCAGGGCGAGGCTCCGGTCGTATATGGCGAAGCCTGCGAGAAAGAGCGTGAGCAGTATGGCGAGGATTACGATGCCGCGCCCTTCGGATTTGGAGAGATAGCTCCGTTTCATTGCTTGAAAGTGAAAAGCTCCGGGGCCGAATGAGGCTCCGGAGCTTTGTTGTGGATATTGTCTGCGGGAAATCAGAAGGAGACGTTGCGCATATCGCCCGAGTTGAGGAACTCGGTGTGGAATTTGAGCGCTGCCTCGAGGGTGTGGGGAGTCTGTCCGCCGCGGGGCGAGAGCTTGAGATACTCGCGGAGCAGGGGGCGGTAGATGGGGTGGGCGCAGTTTTCGATGATGGAGTTGGCGCGCTCCACGGGGTCGAGGCCTCGGAGGTCGGCTATGCCCTGGTCTGTGACGATGATGTCCACGGAGTGTTCGGTATGGTCGGTGTGCGAGACCATGGGGACGATGTTTGAAATCTTTCCTTCCTTGGTGATGGAGGGGCAGGAGAAGATGGAGATGTAGGCGTTGCGGGTGAAGTCGCCCGAGCCGCCGATGCCGTTCATCATCCTTGTGCCGGTGACGTGGGTAGAGTTGATGTTGCCGAAGATGTCGGCCTCGAGGGCTGTGTTCATGGCTATGACGCCGAGACGGCGTATCACCTCGGGGTTGTTTGAGATTTCGGAGGGACGGAGCACGAGGTGCTGCTTGAAGAACTCGATGTTGTCTATCACCTCGTCCTCGACCTCGTTGCTTACGGTGAGCGAGCACGACGAGCCGAACTTGCAGCGGCCCTTCTTCATGAGGTCGATGACGGCGTCCTGCATCACCTCGGTGTACATCTCGAAGGGAGGTATCTCCTTGGCGTCGGCCAGGCCGTAGAGGACGGCGTTGGCCACGTTGCCTACGCCCGACTGGAGGGGGAGGAAGCTCGAGGGGATGCGTCCGGCGCGCATCTCGGAGATGAGAAACTGGCAGACGTTGGCGCCTATCTGCTTGGTGGTGTCGTCCAGGGGTGTGAACGGCTTGACGCCTTCGTAGTCGTCTGTCATCACTACGCCGACAATCTTCTCGGGGTCTATCTTGAGCACGGGCGAGCCTATGCGGTCGCTGGCTTTGAAGATGGGTATTGCGTCGCGGTGAGGGGGGTCGAGGGGCAGGTAGATGTCGTGGATGCCATAGAGGGCGTGGCGCAGTTTCTCGTTGAGCTCGATGATGATTTTCTTGGCGAGGGCGGCCACGGTGGCCACGTTGCCTACGCCGGTGCCTACGACGGCGGTGCCGTCGTCCTGTATGTCGCTCACCTCGATGATGGCCAGGTCGAGGCCGTCGCCGAAGAATCCGTAGCGCAGTTTCTGTGCGGCTTCGGAGAGGTGGAGGTCAAAGTAGTGGGCGTCGTGCGAGTTGATGCGCTTGCGCAGGTCGGGATGGTTCTGATAGGGGGTGCGCTTGCCTATGGCATTGGCGCGGGCCAGGATGCCGTCACACTTGTCGCTTGTGGAGGCTCCTGTGATGATGTTGATTTTGAAGGGCTGGCCTTCGGCGTGGAGTTTCTCAGCCTTGGCGGCGATAGCCTGGCTCACTGCCTTGGGCGAGCCGGGGGCGGTGAAGCCTGAAAATCCGCATCGGGCACCGTCAAAAAAGTGCTCAGCGGCTTCTTCGGGTGTGAGAATGGGAAATCTCATGTCTTTTCTGATATTTTTGGGGTATCTTTTAAGAGGTTTTCAGGGATTAGAATTTCTGTTCGAGCACCTGGCGGTCTATCATGGCCTGGCGCCACCTGTCATAGTGGGCTCTGAGGGCGGCGTTGCGCTTTCGCTCGGCCTTGACGGCCTCGGAGATTTCAAGGGCTGTGTCTGTGACTCGGGCGCCCTCTTCGACGGCAGGCGCGGCCTTGGGGCGCGGCTTGCGTGTCTTGGGCCGTTCGGCCTGCGGGGGCTCGGCGCGGTGGGGCGGCGCGGCCTCGGCTATGTGGCTCAAGGCTCCTCCGCCGCCGGCTTCGGCTATGTGGCCTTCGGCGCGAGACGCCGGGGCGACGGTGTGGGTGAGGTTGCGCTCGAATACGGACCATGGGTCTTCGTCCGGCTCGCCCGGCATAGCCACACTGCGGTTTTCCTCTGCGTCACGGCGGGCGCCCTGCCTGCGGGTATGCTCTTTGACGACGCCGGCAATCCAGTTGTAGATGAGGATGACGGCGCCAACGATGAGGTATATGACGAGCTTGGACATGGCCGAGGGTTTGGTGTTTGACAGAAAAATGTGTAATTTTGTGCAAAAATACTCATTATTACTCTTTTCACAAAACCGCGGGGCTAATTTTTTTGCTCTCCGGCACCTTCGGCCCCGGGGTTTTCTCCTCTCAAAGATATGTCGATGACAGATACGAATACGCGCAAGCTTTACATAGAGACTTACGGCTGCCAGATGAATGTGGCAGACAGCGAGGTGGTGGCCTCGATAATGGCCACGGCCGGATACGAGACGGCCACAGAGCTCTCAGAGGCCGATGCCGTCCTTCTCAACACCTGCTCGATACGCGACAATGCCGAGCAGAAGATAGTGGGCCGCCTGGCCGCGCTCAACGCCTTGCGCCGCAAGCGCCCGGCCTCCGAGCCGCGCCTCATAATCGGCGTGGTGGGGTGCATGGCCGAGCGTGTCAGGGAAGAGCTTGTCAGCAAGCATGGCGTCGACCTCGTGGCCGGCCCCGACGCCTACAACGACCTGCCCAACCTCTTTGCCTCTGTCGAGGCCGGGGAGAAGGCCGTGAACATCGAGCTCAGCACCACGGAGACCTACCGCGACATCATCCCCCGCCGCCTCGGCGCACAGAAGGTGGCCGGGTTCATCAGCATCATGCGCGGGTGCAACAACTTCTGCTCCTATTGCATCGTGCCCTATACCCGCGGCCGCGAGCGCTCGCGCGAGCCCCGCAGCATCCTTGCCGAGCTCAGGGACCTGCGCGACAAGGGTTATCGCGAGGCCACGCTCCTGGGCCAGAATGTCAACTCTTACCGCTTCGAGAACGAGGACGGCTCTGTCACAGACTTTCCCGCGCTGCTGGCCATGGTGGCCGACGAGGCGCCGGAGATGCGCATACGCTTCACGACATCCCACCCCAAGGATATGAGCGACGAGACCATCGCCGTCATAGCCTCGCGTCCCAATATCTGCCGCCACATCCACCTGCCGGTTCAGTCGGGCAGCGACAAGGTGCTCAGGAGCATGAACCGCAAGTATACACGCGAGTGGTATCTCGGGCGCATAGCCGCCATACGCCGGGCCATCCCTGACTGCGGCATCTCGACCGACCTCTTCACGGGATTCCACGGCGAGACCGAGGAAGACTTCGTGGAGACGCTCAGCCTGATGCGCGAGGTGGGCTTCGACTCGGCCTTCATGTTCAAGTATTCGGAGCGTCCCGGCACGCTGGCCTCGCGCACCATGCCGGACAATGTCCCCGAAGAGGTCAAGATAGACCGCCTCAACCGCATGATAGCCCTCCAGAACGAGCTTTCGGCCGAGTCTAACCGCCGCGACATCGGCCGGGAGATGGATGTCCTGGTCGAGAGCGTGTCCAAACGCTCGAAGGAACAGTTTGTGGGACGCAATTCGCAGAACAAGGCCGTCGTGCTCCCGCGCGGAGACTATCGCGTGGGCGACACTGTGCGCGTCCGTGTGGTCTCGGCGTCGTCCGCAACCCTCATCGCCGAGCTTGTCTGACGGCGTTAACCTTATTTAACTCTCTTCAGCTCCAACAGGGGCCTCTCCGGCGGTTATATAGATGTAACCCCGCTCCCCAAAGTATGCATTATGAACAACAATTCGCTCCTCTTCAACATCGACCTCTATACAGGCGAGGACCCGGCCGTGGGCAAGCTGCTTGTGGCTGAGCCGTTCCTGCGCGAAGACCACTTCAACCATGCCGTTATCTCCATCATAGACTACGAGCCCGGCACGGAGGCCATGGGCGTGGTGTTGAACAATCCCTCGGCCACCATGCTCCACGAGCTCATCGACAACGAAGGCCTGCCCGAGGACATACGCGTCTACCACGGCGGCCCTGTGGGGAGCGACAGGCTCTACTTCATGCACACCCTTGGCGACATCATCCCGGAGACACGCCCCGTAGGGCCCGACCTCTGGCTCGGAGGAGACTTCGACGCCGTGTTCCAGCTGATACGCGACGGCTACAACCCCGAGGGGCAGGTGCGCTTCTTCCTGGGATACAGCGGCTGGGAGCCCGGCCAGCTTGAGGAAGAGCTGGGACGCAATGTCTGGGCCGTCTCTCCGCCTCACGACGGCACCCGCCTGCTCGAGGGCGACGGCTCGCGTCTCTGGCACGACACTGTCCGCGCCCTCGGCCCGGGGTTCCGCGGATGGCTCTACCACCCCCGCAATCTGATGGCCAACTGATTTCCCTCCGGGAAGTTTAAGGTTTATGAGCTCCGCTCTCAGGTTTAGAGTTTATTGTCTGATTAGCTTTCGCAAGTAAGCAAGAATCATAAGGCCGCAAGGCCTCACTGAACTTTAAACCTGAGAGCGGAGCTCATAAACCTTAAACCCGGGCAAACCTCAAACCCGCACAATTGGCTTGGCTGTTTGGGAAAAAGTGAGTAACTTTGCACGTTCAATCCCAAACTTTCAACGCTGTAAACAGTATGGCACAGAAACCTTCTATCCCCAAGGGGACACGCGACTTCTCGCCTGCCGAGATGGCAAGGCGCAACTATATATTCTCTACCATCCGCGAGGTGTTTCATCTCTATGGATTCCAGCAGATTGAGACCCCGGCGATGGAGAATCTCTCCACACTTATGGGCAAGTATGGCGAGGAGGGTGACAAGCTTCTCTTCAAGGTGCTCAACTCCGGCGACTTTCTCAAGTGTGCCGACAGGTCGCTTATAGACAGCGGCGAGACCGGACGCCTGGCCGCCCAGCTCTGCGAGAAGGGTCTGAGGTATGACCTCACCGTCCCCTTCGCGCGTTTTGTGGTGATGCACCGCAACGAGCTCCAGATGCCATTCAAGCGTTATCAGATACAGCCCGTGTGGCGCGCAGACCGTCCCCAGAAGGGCCGCTACCGCGAGTTCTATCAGTGTGACGCCGATGTGGTCGGCTCAGACTCTCTGGTCAACGAGGCCGAGCTCCTGGCCCTTGTCGACGAGGTGTTTGCCCGCCTCGGCATCCGCATCACCGTCAAGCTGAACAACCGCAAGGTGCTCGCCGGCATCGCCGAGCTTGCGGGGGCTCCAGACAGGATAGTCGACATCACCGTGGCCATTGACAAGATAGACAAGATAGGTCTCGACAACGTCAAGGCCGAGCTCGCCGAGCGCGGACTCTCGGCCGAGGCCATAGACATCATAACCCCCGTCATCACCCTCAGCGGCAACACCTCTGAGCGTCTCGACGCCCTGGCCTCCCTGCTCAAGGATTCGGAGATCGGCATGAAGGGCGTCGAAGAGCTCCGCGAGGTGCTCTCGATGACAGACGCCCTCGGGATGCGCGCCGACGTCGAGCTCGACGTCTCGCTGGCCCGCGGCCTCAACTACTATACCGGCACCATCATCGAGGTCAAGGCCAAGGATGTTGAGATAGGCAGCATCACCGGCGGAGGCCGTTATGACAATCTCACGGGCGTCTTCGGTATGCCCGGCCTATCGGGCGTTGGAATTTCGTTCGGCGCAGACCGCATTTACGACGTGCTCAACACACTCGGCCTCTATCCCGAGGGCATCTGCGGGTCGGCGCGCGTGATGTTCACCAACTTCGGTCCTGCCGAGGCGCTACGCTCCATGGCCGTGATGCGCGTCCTGCGCGAGGCCGGCATCTCGGCCGAGATCTATCCCGACCAGGCCAAGATGAAGAAGCAGATGGGCCGCGCCGACGCTCTCGGCATCCCCTATGTGGCCATCATCGGCGAGACCGAGCTGGCCGAGGGCCGCATCACCCTCAAGGACATGAAGACGGGCGAGCAGAAATCGCTCACTCCCGCCGAGCTTGTCGAGGCCCTCGCCCGCTGACACCTCTCCCCGGCCACACACACTCTCTCTCTTATAATTCCGCGACACAAATCATTATCCGTCAAGATGATAATCTCAGACTCCCTGGCCTCCTTCGGCCAATACTGCGGCTTCATGTACAGGGTGTTCAGCATCCCTGACCGCTGGCGCACCTTCCTGAGCCGCACCCTGGCCGAAATCACTAAGCTCGGCGTCGACTCGATACCTCTGGTGCTGGTCATCTCTGTCTTCATAGGCGCCGTCTGCACCATACAGATGCAGATCAACATCGTCTCGCCCCTCATCCCCTCGTACTCGACAGGCATGGCCACGCGAGAAATCATCCTGCTGGAGTTTTCCAACTCTATCCTCTGCCTGATACTTGCCGGCAAGGTGGGCAGCAACATTGCCTCCGAGATAGGCACCATGCGTGTCACCGAGCAGATAGACGCCCTCGACATCATGGGCATCAACTCGGCCAACTTCCTGGTGCTCCCCAAGGTGGTGGGCTTTCTCTTCTTCATCCCCGTGCTCGTTGTCCTCTCCATCTTCATGGCCCTCATGGGAGGCGTCCTGATATCGGTGGCCACGGACATCATCCCGCTCAACCTCTTCATCTACGGCATCCAGACCATGTTTGTCGAGTGGTATGT
>JAIDJD010000193.1 GCA_029052375.1 Duncaniella sp.
GTGCTTTGCTCATTCGGCAGCTTGAAATTCCGGCATTGCTCGTCTTGGCATAACAAGATGTGAATGGCCTAACGCAAATATGTTATATGCGAAGACTGCTGATGGTTTTCTCACGAAAGACTTTAAGACGCAGGCACAGATATGCATATCTGCAAGCCAAATAGCTACATCATTGACCAAGGAAAGATTCTGTCAGATTTCAAGTTGTCAAGAAAGAGCGTGGCAAACGCTTTTTGTATGTTTTGGCAGAGCAAAGTGCTCCTCGAAAAGTGTATATCACCACCTTAATCCATATCTAGCCTTTGTGAGCGATACACATTGGCAAAGTTAATCATTTTAATCTGATTTCAAATAATTCTGCATAAAAAAAGCATTGTCGGGATATTTTTTGTGTTATTTGTGTTATGAAACAAACTTAATTTGTGTATACAGAGAATTGCGTTTGCCTGTCAGACTGCAATCGAGAGCTTCACGGTGTGATGCGAGATTCTATTGTTCCTGATAATTGACGCAGGTCTGAATGAGTTTATTCGTGCCGTCAAAGCCGGAGGCCCTATGTCATTTATATTCGACACAGGGCCTCCAAATTCTAAATTGTCAATTCTCAATTTTCAATTCCTATCTTTCACTCTCTGTAGTAGATGCGTTTGACGCGGTCTGAGACGGAGGTGAGGATTTCGTATGGGATGGTGCCGAGGGCGTCGGCGAGGGTGTCGACGCTGACGTTCTCGCCGAAAATCTCGATGGTGTCGCCAACCTTGACGCCCGGGACATCGGTGACATCCACCATGCAGGCGTCCATGCATATGCTCCCGACTGTGGGGCAGAGGTGTCCGCCGATGAGGAATGAGGCGTTGCCATAGCCGAGGTGGCGGTCTATGCCGTCGGCATATCCTATGGGGACGGTGGCTATGACAGAGGGGCGTGTAAGGACGCCGCGGCGGTTGTAGCCTATTGTGGTGCCTGCGGGCCACTCCTTGAGCGAGATGACGACGGAGCGCAGCGTCGAGACGGGGCGCAGGGCGTCCTGCGAGCCGTCGCGCATGGTGCGGACGCCGTAGAGGCCGATGCCGAGGCGCACCATGTCGAGCTGATGGTCGGGAAATCTGGCTATGCC
>JAIDJD010000194.1 GCA_029052375.1 Duncaniella sp.
TTTTCTGTCACGTTACTCTGCCGTCGCCGACAGCTCACTGTTAGAGAGTATGGTGCTCTGTGTTGCCCGGACTTTCCTCTTGCCGTCCCGATCCGCTTGGAATCACCGGCAAGCGACACGACCGTCCTGCTGCCCTAAACTCGGTACAATGCAAAATTACACAAAAAATTTGAGAGTGACGCGTTTTTTGAGTATTTTTACAACCTGTTTTCATTCTTTTGACCTTCAGACCAGCCCTATGACAGCAGACGCCACGCTCAGCCGGCCAATGTACGCCGAAGTCCTTCTACCGGTCCCCATCCAGGGCACCTTCACCTACGAGGTGCCCGGAGAGATGCAAGGCTCCATCTCGCAAGGACATCGCGTCATAGTCCCGTTCGGGCTCCGCAAAAGCTATACGGGGATTGTGAGAGGCTTCAGCGCCAGCCGTCCTGAAGGATACGACGTCAAGAAGATTGAGATGCTTCTCGACGACGGCCCGCTGGTGCGCCACCCACAGCTCAGGTTCTGGCAGTGGCTCGCCGACTACTACCTCTGCACCCCGGGCGAGGTGTTCCGCGCCGCCGTCCCCTCTGGCCTCAAGATCGAGAGCGAGACATTCGTGTCTCCTGTCAAGGGATGGGAGGAAGACCCCGAAGAGAGGCTCTCGGAGGCCGAGAAGACAGTACTGACAGGGCTGTGGGACTCGGGCGAGACACGCATCCAGCTCGGCAAGCTGGGGAGGCTCACGAATATGGACACCCTCGGCCCGACGGTCAACAGACTGCTCAGGCGCGGGGCCATCATGATATCAGAGAATCTCGTAGAGCGCTATCACGGACGCAAGGAGACCTTTGTGAGACTCACCGCGGCGAGAGGCGACAGAGAGGCTCTGCACGCGGCGTTCGACGCCGTCCGCAAAGGCTCGCGCCAGGAGGCCGCGCTGCTGACGCTCATCGAGATGTCAGGCTTCATGAAACAGAGCGTCACAGAGCCGATAGAGGTCAGCAGAGCCGACCTCATGGACAGGTGCGGAGCGACCAGCGAGGTGGTCAACGCCTTGGCCAGAAAGGGCATCGTAGAGAAATACCGCAAGGAGGTGAGCCGATTCGCCTCCAAAGGCCCGGGCACAGGGGTGCTGCCCCTGCTGTCCGAGGCACAGGCTCAGGCCCTGAGGGAAGTGAGGCTCTCGTGGAACGACAAGAGCGTCACACTGCTCCACGGTGTGACCTCGAGCGGAAAGACAGAGCTGTACATACACCTGATAGACGAGGTGATGAGTCTCAAGCGCCAGGTGCTCTACCTCGTGCCCGAGATAGCGCTGACCACACAGCTGACCTCGCGTCTCCAGAAGGTATTCGGCGAAAAGGTGGTCATCTACCACTCGAAATTCTCGGACAACGAGCGCGTGGAGATATGGAACCGCCTGCTCCACACCTCAGAGCCCTGCGTCGTGATAGGCGCGAGATCTGCCGTCTTTCTCCCCTTCGCCTCGCTCGGGCTGGTGATAGTCGACGAGGAGCACGAGACATCCTACAAACAGCAAGACCCGGCCCCGCGCTACAACGGCAGGGACGCCGCCATAGTCCTGGCCGGGATGCACGGAGCCAAGACTCTGCTCGGCAGCGCCACACCTTCAGTCGAGACATACTGGAAGGCTGAGACCGGCCGCTTCGGCCTTGTCAGCCTGACGGAGAGATATGCCGGAGCCACCCTTCCGGAGATGTCTCTGATAGACATGACAGACGCCCGCAAGCGCGGCGAGGTCAAGGGCATATTCTCGCGCACGGCCCGCGAGATGGTCCAGGATGCAGTCGAACAGGGCCAGCAGGCCATCATCTTCCTCAACAGGCGCGGATATGCGCCGGTGGCCCGGTGCAGGATGTGCGGATACGTGCCGAGATGCAAGCACTGCGATGTCTCGCTCACCTACCACCGGCGCTTCGACAGCCTCGTGTGCCACTACTGCGGCACCCCCTACCCCGTCCCGGATGTGTGTCCCGCCTGCCAGGAGCCGGGCATCGAGGTGCTCGGCTACGGCACAGAACGCATCGAGGAGGAGGTCGAAGAGGCCTTTCCAGGCGTAGAGATGGCCCGCATGGACCTTGACACGACGCGCAACAAGGACGGATACAGCAAGATTATAGACAATTTCTCCGAAGGCAAGTCAAGGATACTTGTGGGCACACAGATGGTGACCAAAGGGCTCGACTTCGCCAACGTGAGCGTCGTCTGTGTGGCCAACGCCGACGCCACAGTCAACTTTCCGGACTTCAGGTCGGCCGAACGCGCCTTCAACATGATAGAGCAGGTGGCCGGACGCGCTGGTCGCAACGGGGACAACAAGGGCAAGGTGGCCATCCAGACCTACTCGCCCTCCCATCCTCTCTTTCCCTACATCCTCGCCCACGACTACATGG
>JAIDJD010000195.1 GCA_029052375.1 Duncaniella sp.
CGCCATGGTCGTGGATGGAAACAATGGGGTTGTCGTCATTCTCGGCAAGAGCGCGGATCACGGTGCTGACACGCTTCTGCATCTCGGGATTGGCGCGCTGCACAGCGTTGAGCTCTATGCCCGATGCATACTGGCCGGTCTCGACAGAGGAGACGGCGCCGCCGCCCATGCCGATGCGGTAGTTGTCGCCGCCCATCACCACCACGGCCTGTCCGGGCTCGGGGGTGCCCTTGATGGCATCCTTGGATGCGGCATAGCCTACGCCGCCTGCAAGCATTATCACCTTGTCGTAGGCGTAGAGCTTGCCGTTCTCGTCATGCTCGAATGTCAGGAGCGAGCCGCAGATGAGGGGCTGTCCGAACTTGTTGCCGAAGTCAGACGCGCCGTTCGAAGCTTTTATGAGGATTTCGGCGGGTGTCTGATAGAGCCATACGCGGGGATTGAGCATGGCCTCCCAGGGATGTTCGCCGAGACGGGGATACGAAGTCATGTAGACGGCTGTACCGGCGAGGGGGAGCGACGCACGGCCACCGCCGAGACGGTCGCGGATCTCGCCGCCGCTGCCTGTGGCGGCGCCGTTGAAGGGCTCTACGGTAGTGGGGAAGTTGTGGGTCTCGGCCTTGAGCGAAAGCACTGTGGGGAGCGGACGCACCTCGAAGTAGTCGGGACGTTCGGGGTGTGTGGGATAGAACTGGTCAACGACGGGGCCCTTGACAAAAGCCACGTTGTCCTTGTAGGCGCTGACGAGTGTGCCGGGGTTGACCTGAGACGTCTTCTTGATGAGCTTGAAGAGCGACATGGGCTTCTCCTCGCCGTCGATGACAAACGAGCCGTTGAAAATCTTGTGACGGCAGTGCTCGCTGTTGACCTGCGAGAAGCCGAACACCTCAGAGTCGGTGAGAGGACGGCCAAGACGCTCTGAAAGCTCGCGGAGATACTGTTCCTCCTCGGGCGAGAGAGCAAGGCCCTCGCGCTTGTTGTACTCCGAGATATCGTCGATATAGACAATGGGCGCGGCGCTGTTGGATGTCGTGTAGACCTTGGAGTTCAGCCCGTCGGGATAGAGGCGGGAGAGCATTTTGTCAAAGACAGGCTCTTCACCGGCAGGAACACGGGTGAACTCCTCGATGCGGGTGATGCCCTCGAGGCCCATGTTCTGGGTTATCTCCACTGCATTTGTGCTCCAGGGGGTTATCATCTCCTTGCGGGGGCCTATGAATGTGCCCTTCACAGATGTCGACGCCAGCGGTGAGGCCCCGTCGAAAAGCCATGTGAGCCTCTCAGCCTCTTCTGCTGAGAACTTGTGGGTTGTCTCTACGGCATAGACGGTGTTGGCGCCTTTCTTGAAAAATACTACCATACTTCGGTTGTGACTGTATGCTGATAAGTTATATGATAATTGGCTTAGAT
>JAIDJD010000196.1:0-3063 GCA_029052375.1 Duncaniella sp.
GTATGTCACATCCTTCGTCAGCTTTCAGGGGCTCCCTGTCCAGATGGCCTCCCAGCTCGCCGGGGCTACGATCCTTGCGCTCGGCATCTCGGCCGAGGTCTTGTGCGGTTCGGTCACGATGCCCGGCGAGGGGATACAGGTGGCCATCTCGCGTGTCACAGGCCGGCCGTTCACCAAGGTGAAGATAATGGTCGACTCCTCTCTCAGCATCATCGCCGTGCTCAGCGGATACTATTTCTTCGGGTCGTGGCCATGGACTGTGGTGGGCCCCGGCACACTCTTCGCCATGTTCTATGTGGGTTTCATGGTGCGTCTCGTCAGCCCCCGCATGGGCTGGTTCAGGCGCCTGCTGGCCTACAGGCCAGGATTCAGGCGGTATATCTACGGCCTCGCCAGGTATATCTATCCCGGACATTGACATAACATTAACCAACATATTAACTTAGAAAGCAATGAAGAAGACATTCATCAAGCTTTTCGCCGCATTCGCCATGCTCTCCGCAGCCATGCCCGCGGCCGCACAATTCAATCTCAAGAAAGCCGTCAGCGCCGGCTCCAAGGCAGTCCAGGCCATGACGCTCACAGACGCCCAGATGGCCGCCTACGTCAAGGAGTCGGTAGACTGGATGGACACCCACAACCCCGTCCTTCCCGAGGATGACCCCTATACCCAGCGCCTCCGCCGTCTCACCAAGGGCATCACCGAGGCTGACGGCATACCCTTGAACTTCAAGGTCTACAACGTCATCGACGTCAACGCGTTTGCCTGTCCCGACGGCAGTGTGCGCGTCTTCGCGGCCCTCATGGACATGATGGACGACGACGAGCTCATGGGCATCATCGGCCATGAGATAGGCCACGTGATGAAGCACCACTCCAAGAACGCCTTCAAGCACGAGCTGATGACAGGCGCCGTCAAGGACGCCATCGGCGCGGCCAACTCCAAGATAGCCGCCCTCACCGACAGCCAGCTCGGCGCCCTCGGAGAGTCGCTCATGGGAGCCAAGTACTCTCAGAAGCAGGAGAAGGAAGCCGACAACTGCGGCTATGACTTCCTCGTGGCCAACGGCCGCAACCCCTGGGGCATGGTGATGTCGTTCGAGAAGTTCCTCGAGCTCGAGGGCGCATCAGGCTCGCAGAGCTCTTACTTCCAGAAGATGTTCTCTTCACACCCCGACACAAAGTCGCGCATCGAGGCCATGACCAAGCGTTGCAACAAGGACGGATACCAGCGTCCCGAGAAGCCGGCCAAGGCCGAGACCAAGTAAGCGTACGGCGTCCGCACAAAACCAATGTCGCTCCGAACGGGCTCGGCCCGTCGGAGCGACATTTTCTATGAGAGTAGCCTGTTCAATAATTGTCGGGGTGTATCTCGAAGAAGGCCTGCGGATGCTTGCAGACGGGACAGATGGCTGGAGCCGTGCGTCCCACATGGATATGTCCGCACTCGCGGCACATCCACAGACGGTCTCCCTCGCGCGAGAAGACTATGCCCTCCTCGATGTTCTTGAGCAGGGTGCGGTAGCGCTCCATATGGGTGCGCTCGATGTCGCCCACCATCTCGAAGAGCCTGGCGATGTCCTTGAAGCCCTCTTCGCGGGCCGTCTCGGCAAAGCCCTTGTACATATCCTCCCACTCATACTCCTCGCCTGCGGCGGCGTCCTTGAGATTTTCGGGGGTCTCGGGCACCTCTCCTCCGTGGAGGAGCTTGAACCACAGCTTGGCATGGGTATGCTCGTTATGTGATGTCTCGTCAAAGATGGCACCGATCTGCTGGAAGCCATTCTTTCTGGCCTGCTTGGCATAGAAGCTATATTTGACACAAGCCTGCGATTCGCCTGCGAAAGCCAGGCGCAGACACTCTTCTGTCTTGGAACCTTTGAGTTTTTTCATTGCGTTCAGTAGGGTTTGGTTACACTATACGAACAACGCGGGGACAGAAAATGTTTACGGAAAAACCGCAAATATTTTCTGTCCCCTCCGGTATGGTGAAGTATGGCGACGCTCTTCAGAGCCGAGACAACAGCACGGCTATGTAAGCCGCATATCCGAGGGCCAGGACGGCACCCTCGGCACGGTTGATGGTGCGCTTGTCGAAAAACCATCCGAAGATATAGAATGCCACAGAGGCACCCATGAGGGTCAGCAGGTCAAGGTTGCCTATCGCCCCGAAGGATAGAGGCGTGATGGTGGCCGAGAGTCCGAGCACGAGCAGGACATTGAAGATATTGCTGCCGATGACATTGCCAACGGCCAGGCCAGGCTTCCCCTTGGCGGCCGCAACCACAGAGGTGGCAAGCTCGGGCAGAGAGGTGCCGGCCGCCACTATCGTGAGGCCTATGACAGCCTGGCTGACGCCAAGGCCCGAGGCAATCCCTGAGGCACCGTCTACAAACCTGTCTCCGCCCCACACAAGGGCCGCAAGTCCGGCAAGGACGTAGACCGCAGACTTCCACATCGGCATAATGGCCGCAGGCTTCTGCTCCTCTGCCGCCGGCGCCGAGAGCCCGGGCTGTCTGGCGCTCGCAAACGTGTAGCGCATGAACAGCAGGAAGAACACCAGCAGGAAGATGCCGTCGACCCTCGAGACCATATTGGCCCCGCCGCCGTCTATCCGTCCGCTGTTGCCGAGCACAAGCAGAATGGCCGACGACAGTATCACCATAGGTATCTCCATGGTCATGACGCTCTTCGAGACAACGATAGGCCTCACCAGCGCCGTGACGCCGATGATTGCGAGGATATTGAAGATATTGCTTCCGACCACATTGCCCACGGCCAGGGGCGCGTTGCCGCTGATGGCAGACAGCACCGAGATAGCCAGCTCGGGAGCCGAAGTGCCGAAAGCCACCACCGTCAGTCCCACCACAAGGTCGCTGATGCCCATCTTCCTGGCAATGGCCGAAGAGCCGTCCGTCAGGGCATTCGCGCCGACCAGAATAAGCACGAGGCCCGCAACGAGCCACACAATGTTCATTATCATAATCTGAGAATTAAGAAATCCGCTTCAAAATTAGCTAATAATCTTAAAACATCAAAAAATGGAGAGATGTTGTTCAACAA
>JAIDJD010000196.1:3073-4874 GCA_029052375.1 Duncaniella sp.
GAGTGGGAGTCGGGTGTGAATGTTCCGTTGCGGTGCAGGCGTCCCTTCTTCCCGTCGAGAGATATGGCCATTGTGCTGTCACGGTTGAATACATACCGTTTGTTATGGTCGTAGTCATATATGAAGGGAATCACCCGTTTGCCATTATGGTCTACGAAGCCTATCTTGCTTGTATACTGCGAGTCGTGTCTCACGGGTATCAGTCCCATGGTCGAGCGGTAGGGGTATGAACCGTGGAAGCTGAACAGCTCTTTGCCTGATGTGTCTATCGCATAGATAGTCGTGGTGTTGCCAGGCTTCATGTATGTGGCAATACCTTCTCTGAACCCTTGTGCCCAGGCCGCAGTCTTGGTCGTGATGGGGTTGCCCTTGAGGTCTATCAGATGTAATTTGTTATTGCGGATGTCGTTTTGGGTAAGGTGTGCCCATGATACTCCGTCGCTGAATCCGTATATCACTGCCGCTCTCTTTCTGAACAGCAGTTTGCCTTCAAGGTCAAGGATATAGTATGTGCTGTTTGACTGCTTGTATGCTCTGATGATATCAGATGGATCAACAGAAGCCATATCAAACCGGTCGTTGCCGACTGAGCCGTTGAGTGCCATTATGTCTTTCTTGCCGTCGGTATGGGTGACAATATAGCTGTGTCTGCGTGGATTGGCAGAGTTGTCGTAGACGCTCTCGATTTTGAAGAATGGGCCGACATTCTTAAGCTCACCCTTATATGCCACACGATATTTGTCGTTGCCCGTAGTGAGAATGGTCAGGTGGTCGTTGTTGCGGTCTATCTCTTTGAATTCGGGGGTCACGATGTTCTGCACCGAGTCTGTGACGTATGCCACACCCACGAGGCCGGTCTTCTTGTCTATGAGTTTCCACTGGTTGGAATACACAGTGGGAGATATGGAGTCAAACTGTGGTTTGACCAGCATCTCGTCCTCGTCATAGCCGATGCCATACAGGCCGTCTATCTTTATGGCCTGGAGCTTGCGGTCGCCGGAACAGCTCTTGGCCAAGAAGAATGTTATGCAGCCTATCGCCAATGGGATTATAATACCTAAGACCGTGCCGTAGACATCTCCCCAGTCGACTGAGAATTTAAGTTTGTCTGAGAACAGGCCGTCTATCCACTTGGCGGTCTTGTAATACCACTTGTCGCGGATGCGGTTGTATTCGTTGGTTATGTTCTGATATTTGCTGTATTCAGAGTTTCGGACAATCTTGTAATCGGAAGCGTTGTAGACCTCCCATCTGTCGTGCCAGGCAGATATGTTTTCTCCACAGTTGCCGCAATAGTGGTTGGAGTCAAGGTTTCCCCAATTGCATTTAGGACATTTCTTAGACATAATGGTTTCAGGAATATGTTGCACGTTTTGCTCCGCAGACTGTGCAGTAGTTGTATGTTTCGAGATTGAATTTTGCTCCGCATTGGACGCAGAAATTGGCTTTGTAGACCTTTGGTTTTGGAGACACAGGCGGTTCTATCTTAACTATGCCATAGCTTACGGCGTTTACAAAGTCCGAAGCCATAATCTGGTCGCGTGTGGTGAGGCTCATCAGCGAGGGGATGCCCGAGAGTGAGCTTTGGCCCACGCAGAGCAGGGCGTCCATCAGCTTCTTCATGTGTGGTGTCTGCACGGCCATGGCCCTCTTCCATCCGTCAGACCTCATCAGGCTGTTCTTGCGTTCGCTTGGAGTGCTTCCGCCGAAGTCTGTGGTCTTGAATAGGAGTTCCTCATCTGCATACAGGTCGACGACAGAGGTATTGTAGTAAGCCGTCCAAAGCGAGAGGGCTATGACA
>JAIDJD010000197.1 GCA_029052375.1 Duncaniella sp.
CTCCTCGAAGATGGGGGCGAGCTCAAACTGGTTGGGCGCCACCTCGTTGTGGCGTGTCTTGCAAGGTATGCCAAGCTTGTGGGCCTCTATCTCGAGGTCGAGCATGAAGGCCTCGACGCGCTTGGGGATGGCGCCGAAGTAGTGGTCTTCGAGCTGCTGGTTCTTGGCCGACTCGTGGCCCATGAGGGTGCGTCCGGTCAGAGCCAGGTCGGGACGGGCGGCATAGAGCGCCTCGTCTACCAGGAAGTATTCCTGCTCCCAGCCGAGGTTGGATATGACGTGCTTCACCTCGGGGTCGAAGAAGCGGGCCACGGCCGTGCCGGCCTTGTCCACGGCCGAGAGGGCGCGCAGCAGAGGGGTCTTGTAGTCGAGAGACTCGCCTGTATAGGAGATGAAGATGGTGGGGATACAGAGGGTGTTGTCTATGATGAAGGCGGGCGAGGAGACATCCCATGCCGAGTAGCCGCGGGCCTCGAAGGTGTTGCGGATGCCACCGTTGGGGAAGCTCGATGCGTCGGGCTCCTGCTGCACCAGGAGCTTGCCGGAGAATTCCTCCACGATGCCGCCCTTGCCGTCGTGCTCCACAAAGCCGTCGTGCTTCTCGGCGGTGGTCTCGGTCAGAGGCTGGATCCAGTGGGTGTAGTGGCGGGCGCCGTTGTCGATGGCCCATTGTTTCCTGCCTTGAGCCACTGCGGCGGCGACAGAGCGGGGGAGGGGCTCCTTGTTGTCGATGGCGTTCACGAGTGCCTCATAGGCGTCCAGGGGAAGGTATTCGAACATCTTGGCGCGGTTGAAGACCTTGCTTGCATAGTAGGCCTGGGGACGCTCCTTGGGGATGTTCACAGCCACCGGCTTGCGCTTGGTGGCTTCTTCCACGACTTTGAAACGGTAACTTGACATAAATCTGTGTCTTGTATAAAAGTAAGAAATTATAGGGAAAGTGTTGTTTGAGTCTGTCTTGTGTGCATGGCTCAGAACAGCCTTGCTATCCGCTCTATGGCGCGGCGCGTCTGTACGGGCGTGTTGAAGGCCGTGAGCCTCAGGTAGCCTTCGCCCGAGGGTCCGAAGCCACATCCGGGCGTGCCTGCCACCTGGCATTGTGTCAGCAGGAGGTTGAAGAACTCCCAGGACGACAGCCCGTCCGGAGTCTTGACCCACACATAGGGAGAGTCGGTGCCGCCCCAGCACTTGTATCCGGCCCGGCCGAGACCCTCGCGTATGAGGGCGGCGTTGCCGAGATAGCCTTTGATGATTTCGCCGGACTGGGCCGCTCCCTCGGGGGTGTAGTGCGCCGGGGCGGCCCGCTGGATCAGGAAGGTCGCGCCGTTGATCTTGGTGGGATGCCTGCGCCTCCACAGTGGGTTGAGCGCCACGCGGCCGCCGTTGCCGTCCGCTCCGCAGAGCTCTTTGGGCACAACGGTGTATCCGAGACGTATGCCTGTGAATCCGGCCGTCTTAGAGTAGCTCCTGAACTCTATGGCCGTCTCTCTTGCGCCCTCTATCTCGTAGACCGAGCGCGGCACGTCGGGGTCGGTGACATAAGCCTCATAGGCCGCGTCGAAGAGCAGGAGCGTGCCCTCGCGCCGGCAGTAGTCTACCCACATCTTCAGCTGCGGGCGGGTCAGGACGGTCCCGGTAGGGTTGTTGGGATAGCAGAGATAGACAATGTCCGGGCGTGCCGACGGCAGTTCGGGCACAAATCCGTTGGCCTCGGTGCATGGCAGTGTCTGTATGCGCCGTCCGGCCATCACGTTGGTGTCATGATAGACCGGATAGACGGGGTCTGTCAGAGCCACGGAGCCTGCCGCGGAGAGTATGTCGCCTATGTTGCCGGTGTCGCTCTTGGCGCCGTCGCTCACGAATATCTCATCCTCGTCCATCGCTATGCCGCGCCGGCGGTAGTCGTGCTCGGCTATCAGCGAGGTTAGAAATCCATATCCCTGCTCGGGGCCGTAGCCGTGGAATGTCGAGCCGGACGCTTCCTCGTCGACAGCCTTGTGTAGGGCGTCGATGACGGCCGGGCAGAGCGGCGACGTGACGTCGCCTATCCCTAAGCGGATGATGTCGGCCCCTGGGTTGGCCTCGGTGTAGGCGCCTATCCTGCGGGCTATCTCGCTGAAGAGATATGCCTCTGGCAGTTTGAGGAAGTTTTCGTTGACTTTGAACATTTTCTTCGTGTCGGGTATTCGGAGAGTTCTGCTATTCGGTGATTCTGTTTCTCAGGTGCGTCTCATGTATATGCCTGTGAAGACTTCGGTGGCTGTCCCGGTCATCATGACGTGGGCGCCGGGCGTGTCGGGCCACTCTATCTTCAGCTCGCCTCCGCGCAGCTCGGCGGTCAGGCTCCTTGCGGTCCTGCCGGTGAGCATCGCCGCCACGGCCGCGGCGCAGGCTCCTGTGCCGCAGGCGAGGGTCTCGCCCGCGCCGCGCTCCCACACGCGCAGGCGTATGCGGTCCGGCGCCACCGTCTGGACAAACTCGATGTTGGCGCGGTCGGGCCACATGGGGTGGCGCTCCATCAGCGGGCCGAGGCGGTCAAAGGCGACGCTCTCGAGGTCGTCCACAAAGATCACGCCGTGCGGATTGCCCATCGAGACGGCGGTCACTGCCAGTGTCTCGCCGGCCGAGACTTCTACTTGAGCTTCAATCATTTGTCTGCCGTCAAACCTCACGGGCACCGATGCCGCGTCGAGCACCGGCGCGCCCATGTCCACGGTGACGTCCCTCAGCTCGCCGCCCTCTTTATTAAGCGTCAAAACCTTGATACCCGAGAGGGTTTCAAGGTTTATGATGTCGAGGTCTGTAAGGCGTCGGGAGTAGAGCCAGGAGGCTATGCACCTGGAGGCGTTCCCGCACATCCGCGCTTCAGAGCCGTCGCTGTTGAACATCCTCATGCGGCAGTGGGCGTCCGGGACTGTAGGCGGGCATATCAGCACTATGCCGTCAGAGCCTACGCCGAAGTGGCGGTCGCTCATCTCGCGGGCAAGGTCAGAAAGGCGGTCGGGCATCGACTCCATACAGTCTATGTATATGTAGTCGTTTCCGATGCCATGCATTTTGGTGAATTCTATCGCCTCTGTGCCGTTGTTGGTAATAGTGTGAGCCATGTTTTAACAGCTTTTTACCATGATTGACCTAAAAAACACCGCAAAGTTAAGCATTTTGCTACAAACGCGGGCCAATTTTACATTTTTTTTGAATAAAAAAATGTCTCCGCGTCTATGCGGAGACATTATGGTTGGGAGAGGACGCTGTCAGAGGCCGTAAGACAGTGTGGTAAGGAAACGGCCGGCCTGCCCGGCGCCGAACGAGAGTGTTATGTAGCCGTTGTTGCCTCCAAACCATGTGGACACCACTCCGCCGCCGTCGCGCACCACAGAGACGGGTGTGCCGTAGGTGTTGACAAGGACGTTGTAGCACGAGTTGTAGCGGGTGATGTCCCGGCCGGGAGTGCTGTAGTAGAACGAGCTGCCGTCAAGGCCGGAGGCTCCGTAGTAGAGGGCGCCGTCGGTCCAGATATAGTTGAGGGCAGGGACGTTGCGCAGATACACGATATCGCTGGTGTAGCCGTCCACGGTATAGCCGTTGCCGATGAGGAAGTCGAGCGATACCGAGAGCGCGCTGCCGAAGGTAAGGCCGAGCACCGAGCGCAGCACCGGGAGCCCCGGGCGCGGACGCCACATGGG
>JAIDJD010000198.1 GCA_029052375.1 Duncaniella sp.
TCGCTTGAGTATTAGCGGGCTTCCGGGTCGTTTTTTCGCGACACAGAGGCTCAGAGGTCCCAGATGAGGTACATGGCGCCCCAGGTGAAGCCTGCGCCGAAGGCGGTGAGGATAATCTTGTCGCCCTTCTTGAGGCGGTCCTTGTACTGGCTGATGCAGATGGGTATGGACGCGGCCGATGTGTTGCCGTACTCCTCGATGTTGACAAGCACCTTGGCGGGGTCGATGCCGAGGCGCGAGCCTACGGCCTCGATGATGCGGAGGTTGGCCTGGTGGGGTATGAACCAGTCGATGTCGTCGACGGTGAGGTTGTTGCGGGCCATCACGTCCTGGGATGCTGTGAGCATATCGGTCACGGCGTTCTTGTAGACGTTGCGTCCGTCCTGGAAGAGGAAGTGCTTGCCCTCGCGGACGGTCTCCTCGGTAGCGGGGAGCACCGAGCCGCCGCCGAGCATCACGAGGTGCTCGAGGCCGCGGCCGTCTGTGTGGAAGATGCCGTCGCGCACACCTGTGCCCTCCTCTTCGGTGGGCTCTATGAGTGCGGCTGCGGCGCCGTCGCCGAAGAGTGCGCAGGTCTGGCGGTCCTGATAGTTGATCATCGAGGACATCTTCTCAGCGGCCACGATGACAACCTTCTTGCGGAGGCCCGAGCGGATGTATCCTGTGGCGTCCTCGAGGGCTACGATAAAGCCTGCGCAGGCGGCCTGGATGTCATATGCATAGGCGTTGGTCATGCCGCTCTGGTAGGCTATCACAGAGGCTGTGGCCGGGAAGCGGTAGTCGGGGTTGGAGGTCGCGCAGATGACGAGCTCTACCTCTTCGGGGCGGGTGCCAGTCTCCTCGAGGAGCTTCTCTACGGCCTTGATGCCGAGATATGACGAGCCCTTGCCTTCTTCGCGGAGGATGTGGCGGCGCTTGATGCCCACGCGGGTGGTGATCCACTCGTCGCTGGTGTCTACCATGCGCGAGAGCATTTCGTTGTCTAATATGTCGTCGGGCGTATAGGATGCTATGCCCGATATGCGTGCGTTGACCATTGTGTGGAGTGAGCGTGTAAATGTGGTTTTTTTACATATACAACCACGCTCACACCTCTGAGCTTTATCTGCCCGTGCGCGGGCGTGCGGGGGTGTGGACGTGCTGTATGGAGAGGGGGTAGGATGTTGATGCCGGCCTGCCTCGGTCTATGCCTTGTATCTGCCTGCGGCCGAGGGCCGGCGGGGCTTGGCACGGAGGTGCTGACAAGGTATGAGCCTCCCCTTCCGGCTCTCGTCGGGCCTTGCGCCGGGCAAGGCTCTTCTGAGGTCGGGGAGGGGGAGGTTAGGCCTGTCTTGTATCAGACGGCGGCTACCTTCTCGATGGCGATGCGTCCGCGGTAATAGCCACACTCACCGCATACGGTGTGGTAGAGGTGCCAGGATCCGCAGTTGGGGCAGAGAGCCAGAGTGGGGACTACGGCCTTGTCGTGGGTGCGGCGCTTGGCGGTACGGGTCTTGGATTGCTTTCGTTTAGGATGTGCCATGACTTATTTGTATTTTTGTAGTTTGTTACTTTATTGTTGTCGGCCGGGCCTTGCGGGGCGGGGC
>JAIDJD010000199.1 GCA_029052375.1 Duncaniella sp.
GTTGTATTCCATGGTCAATGGCGTCAAGCTTTTTGCCGGGACAAGATTGTTTTGGTTCATGATTGCGTCTCTTATAGTCCTCAGGCTTTTCAGCAAACGAGGCTTTGGAAGATTTGTTGCCGATAATATGGTGGTATTTTTGGTTTTGTGTGTGGCTTTATGTTTCGGGATGGTGGCCAACACACTTCCGCAATCATTCAATGGCATATCATTTTACTCTGCAATCATCCTGTTCAGCATGGTTTCATGTCTGCCTGCGCATGACAGCGGGAGGTCTGTGGTCACTTTGTCTGTGACTGCCTGTCTGCTTGGACTTGTCTTTTGGCATCAGTCAAGAATTGTCGAGGGATGCAGGATTCTTAAAGATATAAACCATGAATTCGTTCAGAGCTATATTGACTCGCCTGACGGAGTGATGGCTGTCCCGGAGGTCACGCTTCCAGGCGATGTGTCGCCATTTGTCAACAATTGGTTTGGCTCAAGTGTCCGTTGGTGGCTGATGTACACGCTCGAAGAGCATTATACCAAAGGAGAGAAACGTATTAAATTGCTTGAAAAAAATGACAGCCGTGCATATAATGAAGGCAATCTGTCGTTGATGGACGATGATGTCATAACAGGGTGTAGAGGTGTCTTCAAGGGTGAGAATTATCTTTGGTTTGAAATTGCCGAGGCACCGCTCGCAGGAGACCGCATTGAGATAGAATTGTCGCCAAAGGCTAAGGAGGATAATCTTAAGACACGGCTGGCCGGTATGCTGACAGGAAAGTCAAGAGCCGGAGACTGCGGCAGGGCTGTGGTTGAGGTCAATGCCGAGAATGTTGTTTACAGCCGGTCAGGCAGCCTTGCCGGTGTGCGCATAGGTCCCGAAGATATAAAGAAATTAACGATTATCAGGTCAGATAAAAGCAAATGAAGAAGATATCGATCCTCGTCCCGATGTACAACGAGCAGGAGGTGCTCCCTGCTCTCTTTGACCGTCTGTCGGCATTGATGGATGCCAATACGGACTATGACTGGGAGGTTGTCATGGTCAACGACGGCAGTTCAGACAACACGGCCTCGATGGCTCTGGCGATGCATGAGCGGGATGCAAGATTTCATTGCGTCGACTTGTCGAGAAATTATGGCAAGGAGACAGCGATGCTTGCAGGTTTTGACACTGTGAGCGGAGACTGCACCGTCATAATGGACGCCGACCTGCAGCATCCGCCGGAGGTGATACCCAAGATGGTAGAGAAGTGGGAGCAAGGCTATGACGATGTCTATGGTATGCGTATCACCCGAGGGAAGGAGCCGTGGCTGCGCAAGAAGCTGTCGCTGTTGTATTACAATCTGCTGCAACGCACTACCCGTGTCCCTGTCTTGAAGAATGTCGGGGATTTCCGTCTGCTCGACAGGGCTTGTATCAATGCTCTCAGAAAGCTGAGGGAGACCCATAGGTATACCAAGGGCTTGTATTGCTACATAGGGTTCAGGAAGGCTGAGGTGCCTTTCGAGCAGGCCGACAGGGAGGCTGGCGAGACCAAGTGGAATTTCGTGCGTCTGCTCGGGCTTGCGATTGAAGGCATCACGTCTTATACTACACTGCCGTTGCGGTTTGCCACGATAGTGGGCGGCATTGTGTCTGTGGCCGCGATGCTGTATCTTATGTTCATTCTGTTCAAGACTGTCCTTGTCGGAGAGCCGGTGGCCGGTTTCCCGACGCTGATGGTCTCTATCCTCTTTCTCGGAGGCGTCATATTGCTCACGCTTGGAGTGATGGGTGAGTATCTGGCTCGGATATTCGATGAGTCGAAACGGCGCCCGGTGTATTTTATCAGAGAGATTGACGGCAAACGACAGACAGATGGCTGTGTCAGGGAGATTGAATAGGAGAGACTTGCTGGACAATATGGTAAAAAGCGACCATATTGTGTTTACGTTCATGCGGTCGGCCGTGGCGAGCATTAGCTCTGCCGTGGCTGACATAGGTACGCGTGTGTTGTTCTTCTCGATAGTCTTGAGTGCTCTGCCTGAGTTTTACCGCTCGAGCATCGCTGTGGCCGCGGGTGCCGTGATAGGCGGTGTTGTCAACTGCACGGTCAACTATAAGTTCACGTTCCATGCCGACGGTCAGAACAAGGCCGGGGTGGCCCTAAAGTTCATCCTGTGTTGGACAGGCAATCTGCTGCTCAATATGTATGGGACAGCATTGCTTGTCATGGCTCTTGGGCGATGGCGTCTGTCGGAATCGCTCGGGATATCGGACAATCTGCTATTTGCGGGAGTCACATTCGGAGTGGCCATCGTCGTGAGTGTCTGCTGGAATTTCACTGTACAGCGTTGCTTTGTCTATCGGACCACCCGCTTTGACAGATGGCTTTCTGACCATTCGATTTTGCCGTACGGCAAATAGTGACATACATCGCTTGGCACATGGGGCTGGATGAACCAGGGCGCAGGGCGCGGTGTTGTAGTGTATATGAACAAGACTCTTCGCTACATAGTTTTCTGTCTGGTGGTCGGGCTTATGATGGCGTTGTTTGCTGTCAGGGTCAATAGGTCTGACACAGACCCGGAGGCGGTGCCGCATATCACTTCGGCCTCAAATCTCTCGGGGTCTGTGAGGATTGACTCGCTTAAGGGCAAGTATGTGCTGGTCAATTTCTGGGATTCGCACAATGCCGTCTCGCGCATAGCGGCGGCCGAGTATGACCGTTTTTTGAGGTCGCACCGCGGACTGCCTCTGCGCCTGCTCTCTGTCAACACCGATGACAACCGCAAGCTCTATGACGAGATTGTCTCTCATGACGGTCTCGATGTCTCTACCCAGTATCATATCTCCGATACCCGCAGGGGGTCGAGGGCGCCGGTCTTCCATCCGTCCGAGGGATATGCGTCGTATCTGCTTTCGCCTGAGGGCAAGGTGGTGGCTATAAATCCTTCGGTGCCTCAACTCGAGGAGATTGTTGAGAAATAACGGTGAAAATGGACGTTGTTTCCGGAATTTTGCGTACTTTTGTGGAGTAAACACGAAAATCTATGTTATACTCCATGACCGGTTTCGGGAAGGGCTCGGTAGAGCTTCCCGGGAAGAAAATCACGGTAGAAATAAAATCGCTCAACAGCAAGCAGGCAGATGTCTCTATGCGTGTGCCTTCGGCTTTGCGTGTGCTCGAGCCTGATATGCGCAACCGCGTGGCGTCCACTCTGCGCCGCGGCAAGATAGATGTGTCTGTCTCTGTCGAGAGTCTCGAGGGCGAGGCCCAGCAGCAATTCAATCTACAGGCCATGCGCCAGTATGCCGAGCGTCTCAGGGAGATGCGCGACGAGCTCGGCCTGCCCGAGCCTTCGGACTGGTATAGCCTGCTGTTGCGTTTTCCGGACTCGATGACCAACACCGGACGCTCTGAGGATGCCGACGAGGCTGAGGCCGAGGCCGCCTTGCGCGCTCTCGACATTGCCATGGAGGCGCTGGCAGACTATCGCCGCACCGAGGGCATCAAGCTGGAGACATTTTTCGGCGAGAGGGTAGAGCGCATATCGGCCTATCTGGCCGAGGTGCCCCGCTACGAGGGCGAGCGCATATCCCGTATCCGCGCCCGCATGGAGGAGGGGCTGTCTGCCCTGCAGGGTGTAGTCGAGCTTGACCGCGGACGTCTCGAGCAGGAGCTGTTTTTCTACATAGAGAAGCTTGACATCACCGAGGAGCAGCCGCGCCTGTCCCAGCATCTGAGCTATTTCATGGAGACCAT
>JAIDJD010000002.1 GCA_029052375.1 Duncaniella sp.
TCCTCTGTCGAGACCGGCCAGTATGCATCGGGCATAGAGCTCAACGCTGTTCAGCGCGCCAATCCCGAGATGCAGAAGCGTGTCAGCAACGTGATCCGCGCTCTTGCCGAGAATGACGACAACCCCATTGTTTCCATCCACGACCATGGCGCAGGCGGCCACCTCAACGCTCTCTCGGAGCTTGTTGAGGAGACAGGCGGAAAGATTGAGATAGACGCTCTCCCCGTAGGCGACAAGACTCTGTCGTCCAAGGAGATCGTAGGCAACGAGAGCCAGGAGCGCATGGGCATGGTGATGAAGCAGGAGGACGTGGACTACGTCAAGAGCATCGCCGACCGCGAGCGCGCTCCCATGTATGTCGTGGGCGAGACCACAGGCGACCACCGCTTTGTCTTCGAGCAGAAGGATGGTGTCAAGCCCATCGACCTGGCTATGAGCGATATGTTCGGCTCTTCGCCCAAGACAACACTAACAGACAATACCGTGGTAGAGACTTACAAGCCTGTCGAATACCACGTCAATGACCTCGAGAAGTATCTTGCAGGTGTTCTCGCCCTCGAGGCAGTCGCTTCCAAGGACTGGCTCACCAACAAGGTGGACCGCTCGATTACCGGCAAGATAGCACGCCAGCAGTGTCAGGGCGAGATTCAGCTCCCCCTCAGCGACTGTGGAGTCGTGGCTCTCGACTATACAGGCAAGGCCGGCATCGCCACCTCTATCGGCCATGCTCCCCAGGTGGCTCTCATCGACTCGGCCAAGGGCTCTGTGATGGCTGTTGCCGAGGCGCTCACCAACATTGTAGGCACACCCCTCAAGGATGGCATCAAGACTCTCTCGCTCTCTGCCAACTGGATGTGGCCCTGCAAGAATCCCGGCGAGGACGCCGCTCTATACCGTGCTGTAGAGGCCTGCTCTGACTTTGCCTGCGCCATAGGCGTCAACATCCCCACCGGCAAGGACTCGCTATCAATGACACAGAAGTACGGCGCCGACAAGGTGTATGCTCCCGGCACCGTGATCATCTCGGCCGCAGGCGAGGTGACCGACGTGCGCAAGACGCTGTCGCCCGTCATGAGCAAGAAGCCCTCGTCGCTCTACTACATCGATTTCTCTTCGGACGAGATGAAGCTCGGAGGCTCGGCGTTCGCCCAGATGATGAACCGTCTCGGAGACGAGGCTCCCACAGTCAAGGATCCCGCAAGGTTTGTCGCTGCCTTTGACGCCGTGCAGACCCTCGTGAAGAAGAATCTTCTCCTCGCCGCACATGACGTCTCTGCCGGCGGTCTCATCACCGCTCTGCTCGAGATGACCTTTGCCAATGTCGAGGGCGGCTTTGAGCTCGATACAGCAGCCTTTGCCGAGAAGGACCTCGTCAAGATACTCTT
>JAIDJD010000020.1 GCA_029052375.1 Duncaniella sp.
CCTGCCGCCCAAGAAAGGGCGCCGCACCAGGCTCGAGGCCATAGCCTCGGCCTCATGCACGAGCATCGTCTACGAGTCGCCCCTGCGTCTGGTCAAGACCCTCGAGGAGCTGATGGAGGTGTGCGGAGCCGACAGGGCCGCGTCTGTCTCGCGCGAGATATCCAAGCTGCACGACACCACTGTCCGCGGCACGCTCGGCGAGCTGCACGCCTACTTCTCCGAAAACATTCCGCGCGGAGAGATTGTTATAATCGTAGGCGCTCCGGAGGCTCAGCCCCGCAAGCACAAGAACAAATACAAGGAGGAGGCTGACGACTGACCCGGCGCCGTCCTCCACCCCCCCCGGCACATCCATCCTCCCCGGAAACTACTCTCTCCTGACACAACAACCCACGACCAATTCACCAACAACTATAAGTTTATGAAAAAGATTGCTACCGTTGCACTCATGGCCGTTACGCTCCTGACAGGCTGTAACGCCGACAAGCTCCGCGAAAGCGAGGCGCAGAACGCACAGCTCAAAGGAGACCTCCGCGAGACCCTCGCCACCCAGGACTCCCTGCTCGTGCTCATGAACGACATCTCGGACGGCATGGCCCAGATAAAAGACCTCGAGAAGATAGTCAGCACACCCGGCTCTCTCTCGGGCGAGTCGACGTCGCGCAAGGAGCAGATACGCAACGATATGATTGCCATCCAGCAGGCCCTCCAGGAGCGCCGCGAGCGCCTGGCCGAACTGGAGAAGCGCCTGGCCGCCTCGGGCTCGGACAACGCTACCCTCAAGCGCACCATCTCTAACCTCAAGGCCCAGATAGCAGACCAGACCACCGAGATTGCCACCCTCACCAACCAGCTGGCAAGCGCCAACATCAAGATAGAGGAGCTGACCACCACCGTCACCAACCTCACAGAGCGCACAGACTCGCTGGCCACCGACCTCACCGAAGAGGCCCAGGCCCGCGCCGCCGCCGAGGCCCAGGCTCTCCAGGCCGAGAACGAGCTCAACACAGTCTACTATGCCATCGGCTCGGGCAAGGAGCTCAAGGAGAAGGATATCATCTCCAAGGGCTTCCTCCGCAAGACCAAGATAATGAAGGGCGACTTTGACCTCGACTACTTCACCGCGGCCGACAAGCGCAACCTCACCGAGATAACCACCCACGCCAAGAAGGCACAGGTGATGACCTCTCAGCCCAAGGACTCGTATGTCATCGAGGATGTCAATGGCCAGAAGGTGATCCGCATCACCAATCCCGCCAAGTTCTGGCAGCTCTCCAACTATCTTGTAATCAAGGTAGACTGACGCCCACTGACCATACGGCAGTATATAAGATAAAGGCCGGGCCGCTCTCCCGCGATGGGGGGCGGCCCGGCCTCTGTCCTTTACAGCCTCGCCGGTGTCAGGGGATGACTGTCACCGAGCCGTTGCGCGAGCCGGTGAGGCGCGGCGTGATGTCGGCGCCGAGGGCGTCGAGGCCCTTGACGACGATGTCTGAGGCGTTGTTGACGCTCACTGCCGGGCCTTCGGCCACCTGAAGGGTGAGGCCGGAGATGCTGACGCCGTCAGCCTCGCTGATCTGGATGCCTTCGCGGGCACTGATGGAACAGTTTGTGATATGGATGCCGGAGATGCGCTTCTCGGGAAGGCCGTGGATGAGGATGGCGCGGCCCGCCTCAGAGCAGGTGATGCCCGAGATGTGGAAGTTGCGGAAGACGGGAGTGTCCGGCGTCACAGCCTGAGGCTCGATGTCGCCTGTCCAGGGCACTTTGGAGCCGTAATGCATCTCGAAGAGTATGGCCTCGCCTTCGATATCGTTCATCACCACGTTGGCCACATAGACATTCTCTACCACTCCGCCGCGGTCTCGACCGCTCTTGAAGCGCAGGCCGGTGTCGGTGTCTACAAAGCGGCAGTTGCGCACGCTCAGGTTGTTCATGCCTCCAGCCTCGTCCGAGCCTATCACAAAGCCTCCGTGGCCGTGATAGACGGTACAGTTGTCGATGACGATATCCGTCGTGGGCCCGCGGCGGCGTCCGGCGTCGCCCACGCCGCTCTTCATGCAGATGGCGTCGTCGCCGCAGTTGACAGAACAGTTGACCAGCAGGGCGTTGCGGCACGAGCTGAGGTCGATGCCGTCGCCGTTCTGTGCGTTCCAGGGACAGAGGACGTTGATGCCGTCGAGGATGAAGTTGCGGCAGAGGAACATATTGACGTGAAAGCTGGGCGAGTTCTGGAATGTGACGCCCTGTATGAGGAAGTTCTCGCAGGCCACGAGGCGCAGCAGGCGGGGGCGTTTCTGTCCCTTCTCGGCCTCGGCCGACGCGGGATACCAGATGGAGCCGTCCTGAGAGAGCGAGCCTCCGAGCCGCTGGAGCTTATTCCATTCCCAGTCGCCCACCTTCATCCTCTTGACCGGGCGCCACACCTCGCCGTTGCCGTCGATGATGCCCGAGCCGGTGATGGAGAAGTTGCGGGCGTGCGAGGCGTTGATGGGGGCTGTGATCTGCTTGCTGACGGTGCCCTCGTCGGGACCGATGAGGCTGTAGAGGCTGCGGTCCTGCGAGAAGACCATCAGGGCGTTCTTCTCCAGGTGGAGGTCGATGTTGTCGCGCAGGGTGACAGGTCCTGTGAGCCATACGCCATCGGGCACCACGAGGTGGCCTCCGCCATTCTCGCTGAGGTGGGCTATGGCTTTGGCGAAGGCCTCTGTGTTGAGGGCTATGCCGTTGCCAATGCCGCCGAAGTCTCTGATAGAGACGGTGCGGTCAGGTATGACGGGGGCCTCGAGCACGGCGGTCTTGAAGGGGAGCCCTTCGTAATATCCGGCATATCCGCCCGCCGCCAGGGCGCTCGCGCCCATGAATAGCGCGAGTGCCGCGGCGAGCATTGTTCTGGTGAGATTGGGGTTCATTCTGGCAGGGGAGGGCTGGGTTTACTTCTTGGTGGTGATGACGTTCTTGACGCCCTCGCCCTCGGTGATGGGCTGTTTGCCTTCGGGCACCAGAACTCTCACGTTCCTGAGCGTGAGGCCGTCCACGTGGTTGAGCTCTATGCCGGTGTCGGCGCGGAAGAGCGAGTTGGTGATCACCACGTTCTTCATCGGCATCTCGGGGAGGCCGTTGAAGAGGGCGGCGCGTCCGGCCCCGCGGCAGGTGACGTCGTTGATGTACATATTGCGGAACGAGGGGGTCTCCTCGGTGACAGGAGGCACGGGAGCGCCGGGCTTGATGCCGTAGTAGAGGTCGAAGATGAGGGCGTCGCCCACGATGTCTGTCATCTTGATGTTGTCTACGTAGATATTCTCCACCACGCCGCCGCGGCCGCGGGTCGACTTGAAGCGGAGGCCGACGTCAGTGCCGATGAAGAGGCAGTCGCGGCATACGATGTCCTTGCATCCGCCGGACATCTCCGAGCCTATCACAAAGCCTCCGTGGCCGTGATAGACGGTGCATCCCTCGACGAGCACGTTGCGTGTGGGGACACCGCGGTCGCGTCCGTCCTTGTCCTTGCCGCTCTTGATGCAGATGGCGTCGTCGCCCACGTCGAAGCGGCTGTTGACCAGCAGGACGGTGTTGCAC
>JAIDJD010000200.1 GCA_029052375.1 Duncaniella sp.
GGCTGGGGCTGAGGTGCGGGCTGAGGTGCGGGCTGGTTGGCCATATCCTCTGCCTCGGCGGCCACGGCCTCAGGGGCCTGGGGTGCGGGCTGGGGCTGGCGCGGCTGCTGGACGTATATCTGGCCGCGCATGAGGGTAGACATGGCCTTGATGTTGAGCTGGTTGAGCATAGCCTCGAAGAGATGGAACGACTCTACCTTGTATATCACGAGCGGGTCTTTCTGCTCGTAGGAGGCGTTCTGTACGCTCTGGCGCAGCTGGTCGAGCTCGCGGAGGTGTTCTTTCCAGAGCTCGTCGATGGTGACGAGGAGCACGGCCTTGTGCCACTCCTTGACTATCGACCGGCACTCTGTGCGGTAGGCCTCGTCGAGGTCTACGACAAGGTTGAAGAATCTCTTGCCGTCTGTCATGGGGACAGCTATCCTGCCCTTGTATCCGCGGTTTTCGACACAGTCTACGATGACGGGGCGGGCCACCTCGAGTATGCGGTCGCTCTTGCGCTTGAAGGCCTCGTTGGCGGCGGCGTGGATGCGCTCTATGACATCCTCTTTGGAGAGGTTGGCAAACTCCTCTTCGGTGAAGGGTGTCTCGATGGTGAGGGTGCGGAAGAGGTCGTTGGAGAGCGAGGGATAGTCTGCGGGATATGTGTTGTTGACGAAGTTCTCGATGACGTCCCACATCATGTTGGCCAGGTCGATGCCTATGCGCTCGCCGAGCAGGGCATGGTGGCGGCGGTTGTAGATGTAGGTGCGCTGCTTGTTCATGACGTCGTCATACTCGAGCAGGCGCTTGCGGATGCCGAAGTTGTTCTCTTCCACGCGCTTCTGTGCGTTGGAGATGGCGTTGGTGACCATGGAGCTCTCGATGGCCTCGCCCTCCTTGAGGCCGAGGGTGTCGAGCATCTTCATGACGCGGTCTGTGGCGAAGAGGCGCATCAGCTGGTCCTCGAACGAGACGTAGAATACAGACGAGCCGGGGTCGCCCTGGCGGCCCGAGCGGCCTCGGAGCTGGCGGTCGACGCGGCGGCTCTCGTGGCGTTCTGTGCCGATGATGGCCAGGCCGCCGGCCTCCTTGACCTCGGGGGTCAGCTTGATGTCGGTGCCTCGGCCCGCCATGTTGGTGGCGATGGTCACCATGCCCTTCTTGCCGGCGTTGGCCACCACGAGGGCCTCCTGCTGGTGGAGCTTGGCGTTGAGCACCTGGGCATCGATCTTGCGCATATCGAGCATTCGCTTGAGCAGCTCGGAAATCTCGACAGATGTGGTGCCGACGAGGACGGGGCGTCCGGCGTCGCGCAGGCGGACTATCTCGTCTATGACGGCGGCATACTTCTCTTTCTTGGTCTTGTAGACGCGGTCGTCGAGGTCCTTGCGGGCCACGGGGCGGTTGGTGGGGATGGTGACGACGTCGAGCTTGTAGATGTCCCAGAGCTCGCCTGCCTCTGTCTCGGCCGTACCGGTCATGCCGGCCAGCTTGTGGTACATACGGAAGTAGTTCTGGAGCGTGATGGTGGCGAATGTCTGTGTGGCGGCCTCGACCTTGACGCGCTCCTTGGCCTCGATGGCCTGGTGGAGACCGTCAGAGTAGCGGCGGCCCTCCATGATGCGGCCTGTCTGCTCGTCGACAATCTTTATCTTGCCCTCGTCGATGACATACTCCACGTCTTTCTCGAAGAGGGTGTATGCCTTGAGGAGCTGTGTGACGGTGTGTACACGCTCGGCCTTGACGGCATAGTTCTGCATCAGCTCGTCCTTGACGCGGGCACGCTCGGTGGCGTCGGCGATGGTCTCGGCCTCGGAGAGCTGGGAGGCGATGTCGGGAAGCACGAAGAACGTGGGGTCGTCCGTCTTGCCTGTAAGCTCGTCTATACCCTTGTCGGTGAGCTCTACCGAGCGGTTTTTCTCGTCGATGACGAAGTAGAGGGGGTCGGTGACCTCGGGCATCTCGCGCTGGTTGTCCTGGAGATAGTAGGCCTCGGTCTCGAGCAGGAGATTCTTCATGCCCTCCTGAGAGAGGAACTTGATGAGGGCGCCGTTCTTGGGCAGGCCCTTGAAGGCACGGAAGAGGAGCAGGGCTCCCTCCTTGCGGACAGCCTTGTCGTCGGAGGCTATCTTGGCCTTGGCCTCGGCGAGAATCTTGGTGACCAGGCGGCGCTGTGCGTCGTAGACCTTCTCGACGTTGGAGCGATACTGGTCGAAGAGCTGGTCGTCGCCCTTGGGGACGGGGCCTGAGATGATGAGGGGGGTGCGGGCGTCGTCGATGAGGACTGAGTCGACCTCGTCGACGATGGCGTAGTAGTGCTTGCGCTGAACCATGTCGGCGGGGCTCATGGCCATGTTGTCGCGGAGGTAGTCGAAGCCAAACTCGTTGTTGGTGCCGAAGGTGATGTCGCACTCATAGGCCCTGCGGCGCTCGGGGGTGTTGGGCTGGTGCTTGTCTATGCAGTCTACGGTGGAGCCGTGGAACATATAGAGCGGGCCCATCCACTCGGAGTCTCGCTTGGCCAGGTAGTCGTTGACGGTGACCACGTGGACGCCGCGGCCCGAGAGCGAGCGGAGGAAGACGGGGAGCGTGGCCACGAGGGTCTTGCCCTCGCCGGTGGCCATCTCGGCTATCTTGCCCTGGTGGAGCACTACGCCGCCGATGAGCTGGACATGATAGTGGACCATGTCCCAGACCATCTGGTTGCCGCCTGCGGCCCAGTGGTTTGAGTATATGGCGTTGTCGCCGTCGATGGTGACGAAGTCCTTGCCTCTGGCGGCAAACTCGCGGTCGAGGTCTGTGGCCTTGACTACAATCTCGGGGCTTGCGGCAAATCTCGCGGCGGTCTCGCGCAGGACGGCGAAGACCATGGGGAGGTGGTGGTTGAGCTTGTCCTCGATGATGTCGAGGATATCCTTCTCGTTCTTGTCTATCTTGTCCCAGAGGGGCTGGCGCTCGTCAAAGGGGAGGTCTTCGACCTTGGCGCGTATCTC
>JAIDJD010000201.1 GCA_029052375.1 Duncaniella sp.
CTCGGACTCCGGCGGCCATGCGGCCCATCTCGCGCACCTTGGTCTCATGGAAGCGGATGGCGCGGCCGTTGCGGTTGGCGAGGATTATCTCGCTGTTGCCGTCTGTCATCTCCACGCCCAGAAGCTCGTCGCCCTCGCGTATCACGATGGCGTTGACGCCCTTGGAGCGGGGACGCGAGTATGCCTTGAGCGATGTCTTCTTGATCTGGCCGCGCTTGGTAGCGAAGACCAGGTTGTGCGAGGTGACAAACTCCTCGTCGCCGAGAGCCTTGGTGCAGATGAAGGCCTTGACGGCGTCGCCGGCCTCGATGTTGAGCAGGTTCTGTATGGCGCGTCCCTTGGCGTTCTTGGCGCCCTCGGGTATCTCGTAGACCTTGAGCCAGTAGCAGCGGCCGTTCTGGGTGAAGAAGAGCATGGAGTTGTGCATCGAGGCCATGTAGATGTGCTCGATGAAATCCTCGTCTCTGGTGTCCGAGCCCTTGACGCCGATGCCGCCGCGGTTCTGCGCGCGGAACTCGCTGAGGGGTGTGCGCTTGATGTAGCCGAAGTGCGAGATGGTGATGACCATGTCGTCGTCCGAATAGAAGTCTTCGGCGTTGAAGTCTCCTGCGGTATAGTCGATGGAGGTGCGGCGGGGGTCGGCATACTTGTCGCGTACCTCGATGAGCTCCTCTTTGATGAGGGCGCGGCAGACCATGTCGTCCGAGAGGATGAGCTCGAAGCGCTCTATCTCTTTCTGGAGCGACTCGAACTCGTTGCGGAGCTTGTCCTGCTCGAGACCTGTGAGCTGGCGCAGGCGCATCTCGACGATGGCCGCGGTCTGGGCGTCGCTGAGGCCGAAGCTCTCCTTGAGCTTCTCGCGGGCCTCGAGGGTGTCCGATGCGGCGCGGATGATGCGTATCACCTCGTCGATGTTCTGCGAGGCTATTATGAGGCCTTCGAGGATGTGGGCGCGCTCGCGGGCCTTGCGGAGCTCATACTTGGTGCGGCGGACTACCACCTCGTGGCGGTGGGCCACAAACTCCTTGATGAGGTCGCGGAGGTTGAGCGTGCGGGGACGGCCGTTGACCAGGGCCACGTTGTTGACCGAGAACGAAGACTGCATCTGGGTCATCTTGTAGAGCTTGTTGAGCACGACGTTGGCGTTGGCGTCAGACTTCAGCTTGATGACTATGCGCATACCCTTGTAGTTGGAGAGGTCTGCGATGTCGGAGATGCCGTCGAGCTTCTTGTCGTTGACAAGGTCGGCTATGTAGCTGATGAGCTCGGCCTTGTTGACGTTGTAGGGTATCTCGGTCACCACGATGTTCTCGTGGTTGTTCTCGGACTCGATCTCGGCCTTGGCGCGTATCACCACGCGGCCGCGGCCGGTCTCGTATGCCTCCTTGACTCCGGCATAGCCATAGATGGTGCCGCCGGTGGGGAAGTCGGGGGCCGGGATATGTTTCATGAGCCCGGCCACGTCGATGTCGGGGTCGTCGATATAGGCGACACAGGCGTTGATGGCCTCGCCGAGATTGTGGGTGGGCATATTGGTGGCCATGCCGACGGCTATGCCCGAGGCGCCGTTGACAAGCAGGTTGGGAAATCGTGTGGGGAGCACGACGGGCTCGAGCCGCGAGTTGTCATAGTTGGGCTGGAAGTCTACAGTCTCCTTCTCGATGTCGGCAAGCATCTCCTCGCCGAGGCGGTCGAGGCGCACCTCGGTGTAACGCATGGCGGCGGCGCCGTCGCCGTCGACAGAGCCGAAGTTGCCGTGGCCGTCCACGAGACAGTAGCGCATGGCCCAGGGCTGGGCGAGACGCACCACGGTGCCGTAGATGGAAGAGTCGCCGTGGGGATGGTACTTACCCATCACCTCACCGACGCAGTTGGCCGCCTTCTTGTGTGGACGGTCGGCGGTGTTGCCCATCTCGTTCATGCCGAAAAGCACTCGGCGGTGGACAGGCTTAAGGCCGTCTCGCACATCGGGGAGCGCGCGGGAGACTATCACCGACATCGAATAGTCGATGTAGGCGCTCTTCATTTCATTTTCTATGTCAATCTTTATAATGCGGTCTTCTTCAATCATAAGGTATGTGAAGGTTGAGTATTCGGGAGGGAGCCGCTCCACCCCGCAGAGGGGGGAGTAAGCCCGGGGACAAAATTCCCACAAAAGTAGTGATTTTTTTTCTCTTTTCAGCGTCCCGCTCCCGTTTTTTTGACTCTGCCTTATATATAAGGTGTTTTTCGGCCCAAAAATTGCACAGCCCGGAGATTTTGCGTAACTTTGTAAAAATGCCCCCTTGCAACGGGCGGAAGATTAAACTTTCCTGCCTCGCAATTGTCTAATAGACATATAACTCTCTCATCAACATCATATCTCAAACTTTTTCCCTCCAGACGAGACATGAAGACAAAACGACTGATCCTGACACTCGGAATCCTCGCGGCCGTCACGGCAGGTGCCATGGCCCAGGGCTCCTATTACGACGACGATATCTACTACGACCCTGCCAAGGCTCCCAAGAAGGCCAAGCCCGCAAGGACCGAGCAGAGGTACACGCAGACATACGTCACGCCCAACGCCGTGGTCGTGGCCGAATACCCGTCGGCCGACTCATACACCGTCAACGGCACACGCAACATCAGCGTGGACGACTACAACCGCCGCGGCATCTTTGCATCGGACTCGCTGAGCAACGACACCACACAGACAGACTTCACATACACACGGCGCATCGAGCAGTTCTACAACCCCGAGGTGGTCACCTCGACCGGAGACCAGGAGCTGGCCAACATCTACTATATGGAGCCCGACCGTGTGAACGTCTACATCAACGCACCCTCGGCCTACTGGGGCTACAGCTACTTCTACCCCGACTTCGCATGGTATCACGACCCGTTCTACTACTACCCCGGGTCGTGGCGGTGGAACTCGCCCTGGTACTGGAACTCGTGGCACAACCCCTACTGGGGATGGTATGACCCCTATTG
>JAIDJD010000202.1 GCA_029052375.1 Duncaniella sp.
TGAGTTCTACACGGGTAAGTTCGGCGGCAGCGTCTTATGTGGATTAGACCGCTCTAACCAACTGAGCTATAGGACCTTGTCGTCTCCCTTTTGATTGTCTCTTTAGGGGTCTGAACTAATTGTGGTGCAAAGGTACGATGAAAGTTTGAACATTGCAAATTTTTTCGGCACTTTTTTCAGAATAGGCCCAAAAAAAATTATTTTGTGGGGCTATCTGATTTCGGCAGGATACAAAAAAGCCACACCAGAGCAGGATGATGAAACTCCGAATGACAGGATTTGAGTGCTTGCCTCCCTTTGTAATCCTCCGGGCAATGATGCCGTCCTCCGTGATGAAGGCTGAGGCCCGCCATCGGTGGGCTAAGCTTGTCTCGGTATTTCAGATAAAATTGAAGAGTTTCCCAATCGTCTCTGATGTGGTTGTATCTTGATTTTAATGTTCTTTGTTTTTACAACACAAAGATAGGGTGTTTCGTTCGAATATGCAAACCTTACGGCAACTTTTTTTCTGTCCGAGATTGCTCTGAACAGCCTCTGGGATATGTAGAAGTTGGTTTTGAGGCGGTTATAAAAGCAGACAGCGCATCGGCTCAAACAGGAGGCCGATGCACTGTCTTTATGGTATGGGCGGTATGCCGGATTATTCTTCGGGATGGTCTTCGCGGTATGCCTCGGAGGGACATTTGCCCGAGCCGTCGAAACAGTGGGTGCAGATGCGGCACTTGGGTATGCCGATGCTTTCCACAAGGTGTTCGATTTTGCTGAAGCTCAGGGATGACAATCCGAGCTGTCGGGCTATCTCTTCCACCATCCTCTTGTATTCGGGCGTGTCGGTGGTGGCATAAGTCTCGAGCTTGGCGTCGTCCTTGCCCTCGAAGTCGCGTATGATGCGTCTGGTAATCAGCTCGAGGTCGCTCTTTGATGATGTGAATCCGACGAAGGGACAGCCGTAGACGAGGGGCGGGCACGAGATGCGGGCATGGACTTCCTTGGCTCCGCACTCATAGAACGTCCTTACGTTGTCTCTCAGCTGTGTGCCGCGCACTATCGAGTCGTCGCAGAACACCACGCTGTTGTCTTTGAGTATGGCGCCGTTGGGTATCAGTTTCATTTTGGCCACGAGGTCTCGTCGGCTCTGGTGTCCGGGGGTGAAGCTGCGCGGCCATGTGGGAG
>JAIDJD010000203.1 GCA_029052375.1 Duncaniella sp.
TCCACGCCTCAGGACCTGCCCGGATTCAAGCGCCTGCTCGGCGACGGGTCTGACTACGGCGTCCGCTTCACCTATGCCGAACAGCCCTCGCCCGACGGCCTGGCCCAGGCCTTCATCATCGGCCGCGAGTTCATCGGCGGCGACTCGGCCTGCCTCGTCCTCGGCGACAACATCTTCCACGGCGCAGGGTTCTCCAAGGTGCTCAGAGACTCCGTGGCCACGGCCGAGAAAGAGGGCAAGGCCACGGTCTTCGGCTACTGGGTCGACGACCCCGAGCGCTACGGCGTGGCCGAGTTCGACCGCGAGGGCAACTGCCTCTCCATAGAGGAGAAGCCCGAGCATCCCAAGAGCAACTATGCCGTCGTCGGCCTCTACTTCTACCCCAACAGGGTGGTAGACGTAGCCGCGTCCATCAAGCCCTCGGCCCGCGGAGAGCTCGAGATCACCACCGTCAACCAGGAGTTCCTCAAGTCGGGCGAGCTCAAGGTGCAGACCCTCCCCCGCGGGTTCGCATGGCTCGACACCGGCACCCACGACTCCCTGGCCGAGGCCTCCATCTACGTCGAGGTGCTCGAGAAGCGCCAGGGCCTCAAGATAGCCTGTCTCGAGGGCATCGCCTACCGCCAGGGCTGGATAACGAGAGAGAAGATGGCCGAGCTGGCCCGCCCCATGCTCAAGAACCAGTACGGGCAGTATCTCATGAAGGTCATCGACGAGATAGACCGCACAGAAATCCCCAACCTCGACTGACCCCGCCCGCCATGGAAGTAATCAAGACAGACATCGAGGGCGTCGTCATCATCAGGCCCCGCATATTCACCGACTCGCGCGGATACTTCTTCGAGAGCTGGTCCAAGCGCGACTTCGACGCGCAGGTGCGCCCCGTCGACTTTGTCCAGGACAACGAGTCGTGCTCGTCCCGCGGCGTCATGCGCGGGCTCCATTTCCAGCGCCCCCCCTTCGCCCAGTCCAAGCTCGTGCGCTGTGTCAGAGGCCGTGTGCTCGACGTCGCCGTCGACATACGCAAGGGCTCGCCCACATACGGCCGCCACGTGGCCGTCGAGCTCACCGAAGAGAACCACCTCCAGTTCTTCATACCCCGCGGGTTTGCCCACGGCTTCGCCGTCCTCTCCGAGACCGCCGTCTTCCAGTACAAGTGCGACAACCTCTACGCCCCCCAGGCCGACGGCGGCATCTCCATCCTCGACCACTCGCTCGGCATAGACTGGCGCCTCGACCCCTCCTCGGCCATCCTCTCGGAGAAAGACCTCGGCCACGCCCTGCTCCGGGACTTCGACTCTCCCTTCGACTACAACACAGACCTTTACGCAGAATGAATATCCTCGTCACCGGGGCTGCCGGACAGCTCGGACGCTGTATCCGCAACGCCTCCGAAAACTCAAAAGACAGCTACATCTTCACAGCCAGAGCCGACCTTGACGTCACAGACGCCGAGGCCGTCGCCAAGGCCGTCCGCGAAGGCCGCATAGACGTCATCATCAACTGCACCGCCTACACCAACGTAGACAAGGCCGAGGACGACGCCGAGGCCGCCGAACTGCTCAACGCCGTGGCCGTCCGCAACCTCGCCGACGCCGCCAAGGCCGCCGGCGCCACGCTCGTCCACGTCTCCACAGACTACGTCTTCGGCGGATCGGCCGGCAACACGCCCCGCAACGAGGACGAGCCCGTGAATCCCACAGGCGTCTACGGCCTCACCAAGCTGCACGGCGAGCACGAGATAGCCGCGTCGGGGGCAAAAGCCCTCATCTTCCGCACCGCCTGGCTCTACTCAGAGTATGGCAAGAACTTTGTCAAGACCATGCTCTCGCTCACAGCAGACAAGCCCATGCTCAAGGTAGTGTTCGACCAGTGCGGCACCCCCACCTACGCCCAGGACCTCGCCGACGCCATCGTCCGCATCGTCGAGGAGCGCCTCCTCGAGGGCAACGAAGGCATCTACCACTACTCCAACGAGGGCGTCTGCTCGTGGTACGACTTCACCAAGGCAATAGCCGAAATCTCGGGCCACACCGCCTGCGACATCCGGCCCTGCCACTCGGACGAGTTCCCCTCCAAGGTCGTCCGTCCCTCCTACTCGGTCCTCGACAAGACCAAATTCAAGGAGACATTCTCGACCACAGTGCCCTACTGGACAGACTCCTTAAGGAAATGCATAAAAAACCTCTCGGACAGACAGGAGGCATAGGAGGCATAGGAGTATAGCAATTTCGCAGTTTTTTCGGCAAAAGCTTTGTGCTTATGCCGAAAATCCTTACATTTACACTCTGAACTCCCCCGTAAAATCCACTTCCGGCTAAACGAAATGATAGAAAAGGCAACACTCCGAAATTATGGCCCGCTCAGCGACCTCACAGTGGAAGGTCTGCGCAACATCAATCTGATCATAGGCCCTAACCGTTCCGGAAAGACCATATTTCTGAAAGCTCTCTACTCGGCCATACGTTCGGTAGAGCTGTTCCGGCGCGGCAACAATATAGAGAGCGACAAGGATATCCTCTTCCGCAAACTATACTGGACATTCCAGTGCGAGCGCATAGGCGACCTTGTAAAGCGTCCGGCCAAGGGGAACCTGTCCTTCGAAATGACAGAGGACGACGGAGGAGTTTTCGCCTACTCGTTCAGCAGTTCGGCCGAGAAACAGATAGTCAAGGTCACAAACAGCTGCCGCAGACGCGACACCAACTCAGTCTTCCTGCCAGCCAAGGAGGTGCTCTCTCTGCTTGACACCATCGTATACGACCGCGAGGTTAGGCAGATGTTCGGCTTCGACGAGACCTACTACGACCTCGCCAAAGCCCTGAATCCCGGAGGCAAAGGCAAGAACGTCAAGGCCTTCAGCGAAATGCGCGGACGCCTCGAAACCGCCATCGACGGACGCCTTCAGTACTCGCCCGAGAAGAAAAAGTGGATATTCATGCAGGGCAACACAGCCTTTGACATCTCCCTGACATCAGAAGGCACCAAGAAGATAGCTATCTTCGACACTCTGCTCGGCAACCACTACCTCAACCGCAGCTCTGTGGTGTTCATCGACGAGCCCGAAGCCGGACTTCATCCCCGCGTCCTCGTAGATTTTCTCGAAATCGTCGCCGAGCTCGCCAGGACAGGGCTCCAGTTCTTCATTGCCTCACACTCCTACTTTGTCATCAAAAAGCTCTATCTCATATCACAGAGCATGGATATGTCCATACCTGTCATTTCTTTTGGTGGCAAAGACAGCAACGTATCTGTCAGCGACCTTCGCGACGGTATGCCGGACAATCCGATAATAGACGAATCCATCAAGCTTTATCGCGAGGAGATGAGCCTATGACCGAGATTCATGAATCGGGAATGATATTCAGATTTCCCGACACAGATTGTTTCAGGATAGAGTCAGACCCCGCCGTCGCCAAGCTCAGCAACGTCAAGGTCTGCGAGTGTGTCGCTGCTATAAAAACAGGAAACAAAGACCACATAGTCTTTCTTGAAGCCAAAAGTTCAGCGCCAAAAGAGAAGGTATGCAGGCGCGAGCTTGTCGTATACGACGGAGCCCCTTTGCCGGACACCTGGGACATAATTACCGACTTCGACCGCTTTGTCAGCGAAATCTGCCAGAAGTTCGAAGACTCGTTCTCCACATTTCATGCCATCAGCCACGGACGCCACGGCAAGGATGCCGCCGACCGCCTCCCGGCCGGATGCAACAGCATAGACTCAGCCAGCCCCATGTTCGTGCTGGTCATAAGCGGCTTCCGTGAAGAGTGGCTCGCGCCGCTGAACGACGCCATAAAGCGCCGTCTGCGCCACTTCCTCAATGCCTGGAAGATACGCGACACTGCGGTCAAAACCCTCACACCGGCAGGAGCCGGGACTGCCGGACTGCCGATTGTCTGCCCGACGCCCCTCCCCTGAAGACAACAAAAGCAAAGCCCAACAGACACAGGCCCACATGGCCGCCCATTGGGCATAAAACAAAATCTCTCATCAAAAAACAATGAAACGCAACATTCTCATCACCGGCGGAGCCGGATTCATCGGCTCGCACGTAGTCAGGCTCTTTGTCAACAAATACCCTGACTACCGCATCTTCAACCTCGACCTGCTCACCTATGCAGGCAACCTCGCCAACCTCAAGGACATCGAGGACCGCCCCAACTACACATTCGTCAAGGCCGACATCGCCGACCTCGGCGAGATGCGCCGCATAATACGCGACAACGCCATCGACGGCATCATACACCTCGCCGCCGAGAGCCACGTCGACCGCTCGATCAAGGACCCCTTCACCTTCGCCCGCACCAACGTCATGGGCACCCTCGCCCTGCTCCAGGCCGCCAGGGAATACTGGGAGACCCTGCCCGAGAAATACGAGGGCAAGCTCTTCTACCACATCTCCACCGACGAGGTCTACGGCGCCCTCGAGCTCACCCATCCCGAAGGCGTCCCCGCCCCCTTCACAACCAAGGCCTCGGCCGGCGGCCACGAGGCCTACGGCAAGGAATTCTTCCTCGAGACCACCAAGTACGACCCCCACTCGCCCTACTCGGCCTCCAAGGCGTCGTCAGACCACTTCGTGCGCGCCTACCACGACACCTACGGTATGCCCACGCTGGTCACCAACTGCTCCAACAACTACGGCCCCTACCAGTTCCCCGAGAAGCTCATACCGCTCTTCATCAACAACATCCGCCACGGCAAGCCCCTCCCCGTCTACGGCAAGGGCGAGAACGTCCGCGACTGGCTCTTCGTCGAAGACCACGCCCGCGCCATCGACCTCATCTTCCACAAGGGACGCGTGGCCGAGACCTACAACATCGGCGGCTTCAACGAATGGAAGAACATCGACCTCATCAAGGTGGTCATCAAGACCGTAGACCGCCTGCTCGGCAACCCCGAAGGCCACTCAGACCACCTCATCACCTACGTCACCGACCGCCTCGGCCACGATATGCGCTACGCCATCGACTCCCGCAAGCTCCAGGCCGAGCTCGGCTGGGAACCCTCGCTCCAGTTCGAGGAAGGCATCGAGAAGACTGTCCGCTGGTATCTCGACAACCAGGAATGGATGGACAACATCACCTCGGGCGAATACGAGAAATACTACGACGAGATGTAC
>JAIDJD010000204.1 GCA_029052375.1 Duncaniella sp.
ATGCCCAGGGGGTCGAAGTTCTCCATGTTGCAGACGGTGATGCAGTTGTCAAAGCGGTCGCGCACCACCTCGTATTCCACCTCTTTCCAGCCTTTGAGCGACTTTTCGACGAGCACCTGGGGCGAGAAGGCGAGGGCTTTCTCGACGAGCGACACGAGTTCTGTCTCGTTGTCGCAGAATCCCGAGCCGAGGCCTCCGAGGGCGTATGCGGCGCGGACTATGACGGGGTAGCCGAGCTCCGAGGCGGCGCGGATGGCGTCGCCGACAGAGTTGACGGCCTCGCTCTTGATGGTCTTGACGTCTATCTCGTCGAGCTTGTGTACGAAGAGCTCGCGGTCTTCGGTGTCCATGATGGCCTGGACGGGGGTGCCGAGCACCTCGACGTCATACTTCTCGAGGATGCCCGAGCGGTAGAGCTCTACGCCGCAGTTGAGGGCGGTCTGTCCGCCGAAGGCCAGGAGGATGCCGTCGGGGCGCTCCTTGGCTATGACTTTCTCGACGAACCAGGGTGTGACGGGGAGGAAGTATATCTTGTCTGCAAACCCTTCGGAGGTCTGCACTGTTGCGATGTTGGGGTTGATGAGGACGGTGGTTATCCCCTCCTCTTTCATTGCCTTGAGGGCCTGCGAGCCGGAGTAGTCGAATTCGCCGGCCTCGCCGATTTTGAGCGCGCCGCTGCCGAGCAGCAGCACCTTCTTGATTTTCTCGTTGCGCATATATATATATGTGGTTTAAGGGGAAGGGGTTGTCTCAGAGCATTGAGATGAATTCGTCGAAGAGAAACTCTGTGTCCTTGGGGCCCGAGCTTGCCTCGGGGTGGAACTGGGCCGAGAAGTATGGCTTGGTCTTGTGGCGTATGCCCTCGTTGGTGCCGTCGTTCATGTTGACGAAGAGGGGCTCCCAGTCTGCGGGGAGTGTGTCGTTGTCCACGGCGAAGCCATGGTTCTGCGAGGTGATGTAGCAGAGCTCTGTGCCTGCGCGGCGCACGGGCTGGTTGTGCGAGCGGTGGCCGTACTTGAGCTTGTATGTCTTGGCTCCGGCGGCTTTGGCCAGGAGCTGGTTGCCCATGCAGATGCCGCAGATGGGCTTGTCGTTCTGCATGGCCTTGCGGATCAGCTCTACGGTCTCGCCTGCCATGTCGGGGTTGCCGGGGCCGTTGGAGATGAAGAGGCCGTCGTAGGGTATGGAGGTGAAGTCGTAGTTCCAGGGGACGCGGACTACCTTGACGCCGCGCTTGGTGAGACAGCGGATTATGTTGTGCTTGACGCCGCAGTCCACGAGCACCACGGTCTTGTCTCCGTCGCCGTGTATCTCGACTTCCTTGCAGCTCACCTTGCCGACGAGGTTCTCCTGGTTGGGGTCGTAGAACTCGGGCTCTTCGCAGCCTTCGACCACAATCTTGCCCAGCATCGAGCCGTGCTCGCGCAGGTGTTTGGTGAGGGCGCGGGTGTCGATGCCGTAGATGCCGGGGATTTTCTCCTCATTGAGCCACTGGGCCAGGGAGCGGTCTGCCTGCCAGTGAGAGTGGTCGTGGCTGTAGTCCTGTGCCACAATGGCGCGGGCGTGGATGTGGTCGCTCTCGTAATACTCGCTGACGTCGTCCTTCTCCCTGCGCGGGGGCACACCGTAGTTGCCGAGGATGGGATAGGTGGTGACGAGTATCTGTCCCTCGTACGAGGGGTCGGTGAGGCTTTCGGGATAACCCGTCATGGCCGTGTTGAACACTACCTCGCCGGCCGTGGAAGACTCGTGGCCGAACGATTTGCCTTCGAAGGTTGTGCCGTCCTCCAAGATGAGACGGGCGCGCTTTATCTGTCGCATACGCTGTGTAGAGGGTGATAGACTTGGTGAATGACTGTGCAAAGTTACAACTTTTTGACCGCTTTACGAAACTTTTCGGCCTACTTGTTGGTTATTATGTGTGTTCTGTCTCCGAAAGGATATGGCAAACATTGTTTAAAAGTGTTAATTTCATAATTGATTTATAAAAACAGCATACAGGCTGATGGTCTTTCAGCTATGTCCGGTGCGGTAATCCTTATGACTTTCAAGCCATCCGCCGAAGCCGACTTGCCGCCGTGCGGCCTGCAATGACCAAGCCTGCTCAATATCACCCGATAGTATTATGAAGAGCGTTGAAGAGACTATCCTCGGACGCCGGAGCGTCAGGCGTTATGAGAGGGAAAGCGTCACCAAGGAACAGATGGACCTCATATGCGAGGCTATCCGCAATACCCCCACAAGCTATAACGGCCAGCAATTCTCTGTCGTGGATGTCACAGACCCGCAGACCAAGCTCAGGCTCTACGAGCTGATAGGGCAGAAGCAGATCAAGACCTGCTCTCACTTTCTTGTCTTTCTTGCCGACTACAACAAGATTTCTTTGGCCGCCGAGGCCAAGGGGCTTGAGATGCCTGCTTTCAGCAACACGGCCGACGGCCTGATAGTGGCTACGGTAGACGCTACGCTCGCTATGTCCAACGCTCTCACCATGGCTGTCTCGCTCGGCCTCGGATGCTGTCCCATAGGATATGCGCGCACGGCCGCTCCGGAGGCTGTGTCGCAGGTGCTGGGGCTGCCTGTGGGGACATACGTGGTCTGCGGCCTTTCGATTGGGGTGCCGCGCGAGTATCCAGACCTCAAGCCCAAGCAGCCGGTAGACCTCGTCGTCTTCAAAGACCGCTATCCCGCAGACAGGGAGGGCATGGCCTCGAGCCTCATGGCCTACGACGAGGTTATCAGGGAGTACAACGAGACCCGCTCGGGCACCAAGACCGACAACGACTGGGTGTCTCACATCCTTGGCTACTATCGCGAGGCCATGGACTTCGGGATGCTGCGCGCCCTGCAGCGCCGCGGGTTCAACCCCACGAGGTGACATCCGGGCCCGTGCCGGGCCTCGTCCATCCGCCATACATATTCCCCCCCACGCCGGTGTCAGAGACAGTCTCCGCTCCGGCGGGGGGCTTTGTTTCTGAGTGGCTCTGAATAGCCTCAATCGGCGTTTTGTGACGGAAAATCTCACAAAACGCCGATAATCATTAATAAAATCAAGCAAAATGTTTGAGAATTGCAAAATTATCACTACATTTGCGCAGAAGATATTTCAAAGCACTCTTCATCCGTTCTCCTTCCCCCTCAGAGAGGCCTCCGCGGCCGGCCCGCGGACAGCCGACACCACAAGAAAAAGCGTAGATACCTTTATATTAATTGTGAAGCCGCGCCGTCAAGATGTGACATCTCGACGGCGCGGGAATTTTGTCTGCCGTGCGGCTGTTATCGGGCGCTGACGGCCTGTTCGAGCGAGGCTCTCGGGAATGCGTCGATGTAAGACCCCGGTGTGGCGTTGATTATCTCCACGCCCTCGGCGGCGGCGAAGCGCGCTATGCCGTGATAGCTGCGGAATGCCACGCGGAAGCTCTCGAGTATGTCGTGAAGGCGCACATCCTTGTAGACAGATGTCACCCGGGCCTTCTCTTCGCTGTTGTCTTTGTAGAAGTGGGGCTGGACGGTGACCACCCTGTTGTCGTCGCCGACACTCAGCGTCTGCAGCCATGTGTGGTCGGCCCCCGCGATGGCTATCCTGCGGTATCCAGCCTTGATGGCTGTCATGATGGCCGGGACGAGTACATTGCGCGGGCGCGGCATCCCGCGTCCGGCGCGGTAGGCGCGGCGCGTCAGCCATTCCGGGCCCTCGATGCCGAGAAAGTTGAAGTGCTCGGTGTGGATGTTGGGATTGTTAAGCCCGAGGTGTTTCCCCATTGGCAGGTAGAGTGTCATAGGCCAGTCTACGAGGGTCGAGAGCCTGTCTATGAGCCTGTCGAGGTTGGGGTCGGCCCCCCGCGGGCTGAAGAAGTGGGGGTCGGCCAGTATGTAGCCGGCAGGCCTGAGGGCTGTGAACTCAGGGGCGTTGGCCGCGAAGTTGACGGCCATCGTCGGGGACTTCTGCAGCAGGGGCATACGCTCGGCTATGTCGCGGGCCAGCGAGGGCCCGTTGGCCATTATCACGAGAGTCTCGCCGGCGCGCGGCGCGCGCGACACTTCAGACCGCCGCGACTGTGCGATCAGTTTCACACAGCTCACGGCGGTCTCAGCGATGTTGTTGATGCGGTCTGTCGCGGTCATTTCAGGACTTTGCCGAGAAAGGCGGTGATATGATCCGCCGCCTGGTCTATCCAGGGGGTGAAGAACCAGAATGGGTGGATGTCTATCTCCACCTGGTGGCGCTCGTTGTGTATGCCGAGGGCGTCATACTGCGCCATCAGCTCGTCGCGCCCCTCGTGGTAGCGGGGCAGGAGGCTGTTGACAAAGCAGATGGGGGGAGAGTCGGGCGTTATCCACTCCACGGCCGAGGCGTGGTGCCAGTTGGTCTTGGAGTCGGCATAGTTGCCTCCGAGCCACTGTGCGCTGCAGTGCAGTTCGCCCTTGCGCTTCTGGTGGTCGAGGACCGAGGCGATGTTCTCGTCGGTGACGAATGTGGCTATGCCGTCTATGCTCACGATGGCCTGCACGGCCGACGAGGTGCCTTTCCACTCGCCGTCTCCCTCGTGGCCTGGCTCTCCGTTGGTGACGCCTGCGAGGGTGGCGAGCTGCGCTCCGGCCGATGTGCCTCCGATGGCTATCTTAGCGGGGTCCACACCCAGCTCTGCGGCGTGAGAGCGCACGTAGCGGATGGCCGTCTTGGCGTCATGCAGTCCGGCGGGATAGACCTGCTCGGGGATGAGGCGGTACTCGACGGGTATCACCACGTAGCCTTTAGAGGCTATGCGGGCGCCTATGGCGCGGAGGTTGAGCTTGCTGCCGGAGTTCCATCCGCCGCCGTGTATCAGTATGAGGGCCGGATAGGTCTTGCCGTCGGCAGGCCTCATGACGTCTGCGTGGAGCGGGCGGGGCGAGTAGGGGGTGCCGCAGAGGGTGGTGTAGACTACGTCCTCGCGCAGTTCTACCCCGGCCGGCATCTTGTCCGAGGCCAGCTTGATGCCGGGGTGGCGCTTGAGGTTCTTGACATACGTGCTCCAGGGGGTGAAGGATGTGTCGCGGGGCACCTTGAGCGAAGCCGACGATGTGTGGCCGCACTCTTTGGCTCCGCGGCACTCCTGGTCTGCGGCGCAGACCGAGAACGATAGGGCCGCTATGGCCGCTGCGGCTGTAAGCGAGGGGAGAAGTCTCATTTTACTATCTTGTCTGTGCTTGTGGTGCCGTCGGCATATACGGTGCGGCGGATGTTGATGCCCTTGGCGGGCTCGCTGAGGCGTATGCCGCGGAGGTCGTAATATTCGATAGACTCAATGTCTGATGCTCCGGGGACGATGATATCCTCTATGCCGGACATATCCACCGTGGGATAATACTCGTCCACAGGGTCGATGGCATCGGCGTTGCCGCCCTTCATGATATGCTCTACTATGGAGTTGATGTAGACCTCGACGTTGGTGTATCCGCCTGTGGGGTCGAGGGTTATCTTCTGTCCGTCCTTAGCGTCGCTGGGGTCGAGGCCGTTGGCTATCTCCCATGCGTCGGGCATACCGTCGCCGTCGGTGTCATATCCTGCGGGGCGTGTCTCGCTCACGAGCTCGGGATAGGAGGGGCGGATGGGGTTCTGCTCTCCCTCGGGGTCGTTGATGAAGTCTACGATGCCCGGGCGGTTGGATTTCTCGCCTGTATATGTGGCTGTGCCGGTGCGGCACTCTTCCATGAAGCGGGCGTCGACAGCATCGCGCCAGAGCGACGCTCCGGCATACGCCATCACCTTGTCGAGGACGGTCTGGGCCTTGTGTGTGGTCACCACGCCCGGATCGGTAGGCTCGCTGAGCTTGAGCTTGACGCAGTCTACGCCCGAGATCTGGGTGTACTCCACGTCGCCGTACATATGGGCGGCGTCTTTGATATACTTGTCCTCGCCGATGGCCGCGAGGCCGCCGTCATACCTGACGCCGAGCCAGTCGTAATACTCGGGGTTGGGAGCGGCCGCCATGTAGTTGCCGTTGATATAGTAGCGCGAGGCATAGCCGTAGAGCTCGGGATGCTTTGAGTCTGCGTTGCCGGACGAGGCCACCGTCACCTGTGTGGTGCGGGTCTTGTTGGTTGTGCCGGGTCCTGCCTTGTAGTAGTTGTTTACCATGTTGATGTATCCGCCGCCGGGGCCTCCGTAACAGCCTCCGGTGCCCCAGTTGTAGATGAGGCAGTTGCGGAAGTCGACACGCTCGGCCTGGACGGTGTTGGCATACTTTGTGGCGTTGTATCCGTCCCATGCATAGCGGGCGCCGTTGAATCGGGGGGCGCGGTTCTGCACATGGGCTATGAAGTTGTGGTGGAACGAGGCGTCCTTGCCGCCCCATATGCCTCCGTAGGAGTGTGCTCCCTTGGAGTGTCCGGGGTCGCCGAGAGCCTCGGCCACGGTACACCACTGCATGGTGAAGTTGCGGTTGTCATAGAACGAGGCCACCTCGTCTATACACCACGAGAAGGAGCAGTGGTCTATGATGATGTTCTTGTACCAGCGGCAATAGGCGGCGTCGGCGCCGTCGTTGATATCCCTCACCTGCGAGCGGCGCGAGCGGATGAAGCGGATTATGATGTTGTCGCCGTGGGGACAGAGGGTGTAGTAGCGCAGGGTGATGCCCTGGCCGGGGGCTGTCTGTCCGGCTATGGTGGTGTTGGCGCCCACCTGGAGGTCGGACTGGAGGTCGATGTAGCCGCTGACGTCAAAGACCACAATCTTGCGGGTGTTCCCCTTGACGGCCTCGCGCAGCGAGCCCTCGCCCGAGTCGTTGAGATTGGTGACGTGTACCACCTTGCCGTAACGGCCGCCTGAGACATATCGGCCGTGGCCTTCAGCGCCGGGGAATGCAGGTGTCTCGGCCTGGAGTCCGAGGCCGGCTGTAAGTATCGCGGCGGAGAGAATGAATTTTTTCATGCTTAAGGTTAGGATTGGTTTCTGATTGGCATTGATACGTAAAACCCTAAAGGGCATATCAGTTGCAAAGTTAATCAAAATCCACCAACCCTCAAAGTCTCCGCCATGAAAGTTGCATAAAGTTTAGGAGGGATATGCCTACAGTTCTTATATCCAGAATTTCCAGCATTTTTAAGAGGTTGTGGTTTTAGTTGGTGTCTGAGACGGTTGTTGCCGCAGCTGATAGTCTGTTAAATCCAATGCAAACCTATTGCCACACTTCTTGCATTTAATCACTCGCCATTTCTGTCCATCTTTATTTATGGCAAACTCGTTCATGCAGAATGGACAAGTATGAATGTTGGACTGAAGTTCAAATTCATCGTTTTTTGAATTTATGACAATATTCCTGATAATTCGGTCAAGTCTATATGAAAGACTTTCTGCTTCCTGAACCGTTGATTTATCTGATTGACTGAACAACTCCGGATGAGCCAGACAGAACATGGTTATCGGCATTCTTGCCACGGTGTCGTCCCATCCGTAAGAAGAATGTTTTAAAAAATAAATGATGTCAATCTCTTTCAATGTGGAGTTGTAAGATGAGCGTACTTCTCTCAATAGTCTTATAAGCACTGAGATACGTTTGTTTAGCCCTGCATATATACTTTGCCTTTTAGCAAAGCCGTCTATATGGCATTTCCTTTTTTCCGGATTTATGAGCCATTGCGCAAGAAGAGAGTATACGTCAGTTCCATCAGCCCATTGCTTGTCAAAGCCACAGCGACCTTGAACCATGTCTATTATTGAGATGGTTTTTTCAAAGGTTGCCTTGGTAAGATAACCTAAAGAAAATGTAACATTGCCAACGGTCGTTCTATAGCCATTTACGATAAGTTGTGTAAATCCTACATATATCGTACAAAGATCGGTGTAGATTTCGTTTATTTTTGTAAGGTTAGATTGATACAAACCGTGGTATTCAAGAAGTTTATGACATATTTCATGAGCAAGAATCGCTATGACAGCATTTCCGTTACACTTATAGCGTGAAGAAATATGTATTTTGACAGGACCGGACCTCGAACCGTCCAGCTCTATATAACCTGCTGTAGTCATTTTTGTCTCCTCCCAGCAACACTCAGGGGTGAAGGCCTGGAGGCCCACAAAGTCCATCATCTTTTTAGCCTCATTGTTGAGAGCTATTTCAGGAATTTCTCCGCCGATGTAGTGAGGTAACGGATATTGTGAATGGTCGGTGCGTTGCAGTTTGCTTTCAATATCCTTGAGATACGAAATTATGTATGAGGGTGAGATGTCGAATTTGTCAGACATATTGTAGTAAATGTTTTGAATTCAGTGTTATCTTCTGGTGTGTGCGGGATGGAATGGCTGTATGGGCAAACTGTACACTGAGCATAGTCTCCTCTAACACGTTGATTGGCTAAGCTTGGTAAGCTGATGCCACGGCATTGGAGTGAAGGTTGCCAGACAGGATAATTGTAAAGAATAGGAGATGCCTACTGATAGCGGAATTATTTTAAGGTTGGAATC
>JAIDJD010000205.1 GCA_029052375.1 Duncaniella sp.
TCGAGGTTGTACGAGCGGTTGTGGCGCACGCCCGTAGCTGTGTCATATGTGTAACCTCTGACGATGGCGTCGTCAACAAAGTTGTACGAGACAGAGATGGTGTTGTTGAGCGGGTGTGCGGGACGATCCGGCTTGAAGAACCATTTGAGTTCGAAGTTCCAGTCCTGTTGAGGGCGCAGGTCGGGATTGCCCTGCGATATGTTCAGGGGGTCTGAGTCGTTGATGACATCCACCATGTCGAGCAGGCCGGGGTTTTTGGGAGTGCTTTTTGCCATGAACATCAGCTCGTTGACATAGCGCTGACGTCTCCCTTCGCCTATCGGCTTCCACTCATAGCTAATTAGGGCTCTGTAGTTGCGTATGTTGAGAGTCACAAAGTCGTGCTTGAGAGGGTAGAGCCTGCCTGCGCGGCGATAGTCCATGTGGTCGTGCAGGAAGGTGACCTCCGGACCGACATACATATGCAGGTAGCTCTTGTCCTTGAATATCTCATACCATGATCCTGTCAGCTGCAGTGAGTGCTGGTTCTGCATCTGGTGTGAAGTGTAGCTGTTGTCGGGGTCGAGGGCCGAGGCGTAACCCTCGGGAAGCACGCCGAAGATGCCCATATCTGCGAGGCGGTCGAGAGCAAAGGAGTGTGAGTCTCTCCAGCGGTCGGCAAAACGGTATTCGTAGTTGACGCCCAAAAATACACGATTGATATTGAATCTGTATGCCAGGTTGTTTATCAGCGTCAGTACGTGGTTGGGCTGATTGTCCCTGTAGCGGCGTGTGCGCACAGCCGGGTTGGGGTCTGCGCCGTAGTTGATGGTATAGTCGTCCCAGTCGTTCTCTTTCTTGCTGTTGTATTTGAGTCCGAATTCGTAATGGATTCTGTCGCTCGATTTGGGCAGCTTCCAGTCAAAGCCGGGGTAGAACTGCACCTCGTACTCGCGCGATTTGCCGAGCGAGCGGGTGTTGGCACGGTTGATGACGGCGTCGAGCGTCTCTTGTGTCGAGGCCGTGTACAGAGCCTCGAGAGCCTTCAGGGTCATGTCTTTCTGCTCGGTGTTGAATGTTCCGCTCAGTGCGTCGCCGTGTCTGTCGGCTGTCTTGCAGCGTCCGAGGGCCATGGCATATCCCCAGATGGCATCGTTGTGCATATTGATGGTGTGGCGTGTCTCGAGCTGGGCGTTGCGGTTGTACGAGCGTGCAAACCGGTTCTCGTATGTGTCGCCCGAGCTGAGAAAGTTTGTGCGGGCCGTGGTGGTCGAGTTGTTGCGCGTGGTCTGCTCGAAGGTCACATGGCCGTTGACTGTCAGTCTCTCGTCCTTGGTCTCATGCCGGTAGTTCAGGGCTCCCATCTTGTAGATGCGTGTGCCCGAGGGCATACGCTCGGGGGTCCAGGTGTCAGACTTGCCCGGCTTGCGGTTGTCGTTGAGGTTGTTGATGTTGCCGAGGAGGGTGACAGACGAGGTGGGCGAGAACCAGTTGGCAAACAGACGGCCAGTGTAGCGGTCCTTGGTTCCTATGCCTCCCTGCGCGTTGACTATCCAGCCTATCATGTACTCGCGCTTGAGCTTTACGTCCATGGTGAGATGTTTCTCCTTGGTCGAGTCGTTCTCCCACTTCTCCTTGTCGGTCTGTCCTCGGTAGACCTCTACGTTCTTTACGGTGTATGCGGCTATGTT
>JAIDJD010000206.1 GCA_029052375.1 Duncaniella sp.
GTATGCCATAATAAGCCATCATCTCACGCTTGGGCCTGATGTCGAGCTGAGGACGCTCCATCTGCTGTTCGATAGAGACATCCACAACGCCGGGCACCTCTGAGGCCACATGGCGTATGCGCTGGCCCAGACGGTTGAGGGCAGAGAGGTCGTCGCCGAAAAGCTTTATCGCAATCTGAGCCTCTGTACCCGAAAGCATGGCGTCTATGCGGTGAGAAATGGGCTGGCCTATCTCGATATTCGCACCGGGAAGATGTGACAGGCGGTGGCGCAGGTCCGAGACCATCTCGGCGCGTGAACGGTCTGAGAGAGTATAGGGGGCCTCAATCTCGCTGACATTGACTCCGAGAGAGTGTTCGTCAAGCTCGGCGCGCCCTGTCTTTCGCGCAACCTTGGTTATCTCAGGTGTCTCGAGCAGGATACGTTCGGCCTCGCGCCCTACCCTGTCGCTCTCCTCGAGCGATATGCCGGGCAGTGTGCTGACATTTACGGTCAGCGATCCTTCATTGAAAGGAGGCAGGAAGCTGCGTCCGAATGTAAAGAACAGGCCTGTGCAGACCAGGAAGAGCACGCCTACCGTCCAGAATATCGGCTTGGGCGACGCCAGAGCAGCGGGCAGAGTACGCGCATAGAGGGACGCCAGCTTGCGCGAGAGCCAGGGCTCGCGGCTGAGGTCGCGCTCGAGACGCTTGCCTCCGAGCAGGTACGAACAGAGCACCGGGGTGACAGTGAGCGCCACTACGGTAGAGGCGAGCAGAGCTATCACGAAAGAGACTCCGAGAGGTATGAGCATACGGCCCTCCATGCCGGTGAGGAAGAAGAGGGGGAGGAAGGAGGCTATGATGATGAGCGAAGAGTTGAAGATGGGGAGACGCACCTCGCGCGAGGCGTCGAAGATGGTCTGCAGCAAACTCTTGCGGTCTGTCGGGCGCGAGGCTCTCAGACGCTTGTGGACATTCTCGACGTCGACGATGGCGTCGTCGACGAGCGAGCCGATGGCTATGGCTATGCCTCCGAGACTCATGGTATTGACCGTCAGGCCGAAAAGACTCAGCAGAATCACCGTCACCATAATGGACAGCGGCAGGGCTACAAGCGATATGAGCGTCGTGCGCAGGTCCATAAGGAAGAAGAACAGGACTATGATGACGAATACCGCTCCTACAAAAAGCGACTCCTGGAGGTTGCCTATCGACCTGTGTATGAAGTCGGACTGGCGGAAAATATCAGTGTCGATCTTCACGTCGTCCGGCAGTGTCGAGCCGAGCGCCGCAAGCTTCTCTTCTATCTGGGAGGTCAGCGAGATGGTTCCGGCGCCCGGCTGCTTGGTGACTGTGACAAGCACAGCGGGCTGTCCCGAAAGCGAGGCGGCTCCGAGGCGAGGCTCTTCGCCACCGATATGCACGTCGGCTATATCTGAGATTCTGACTATGCGGCTCGAGTCAGCCACTACCACCGAGGCGGCGAGCTCCTCGACAGACGTGGTCGAGAGATCGGCCTTGACAAGGTATTCGTTGCCATGCTCGTAGAGGACCCCTCCGGACGCATTGGCATTCATGGCCTCTGTGGCCTCGCGCACCTCGGCGAGCGAGACGCCGTGGCGCTGCATCTGGGCCGGGCAAAGCCTTATCTGATACTCGCGGGCCTCGCCGCCTATGACCGAGACCGAAGAGACTCCCGGCAACGAAAGCAACAGGGGCGAAATCTGGCGGTCGGCTATATTGCGCAGGTCCATGAGGGTTGTGGCAGAGTCGGCCGTCAGCCCTACTATGAGCATCTCGCCAAGAAAAGAA
>JAIDJD010000207.1 GCA_029052375.1 Duncaniella sp.
ATCGTCGGCAGCGTCAGATGTTTATAAGAGAAAGAGTTGGACGTGGCCACGGCCATCTGTTCCTTGTCTTGCTTCCACTCCTCCTTGTAGATGCAGATGAGCGTCTCGAGGAAGTCTGTCACCAGGGGGATGTCTGTATCCGTCATGGAGAAGCGGATGACGGTGGCATCCTCGTCTGGGATGTCGGCCGAATACTTCTTCTGATAGCTGATGATGGCCTCGGGGAGTGTGCGGGGGCAGATGTCTATTGTATAGGGATAGTCTGTCTCGTAGCTTGGGCCGGGGGTGAGGACAAAGGAGCCGAGAGGTGTGCTGACGGTGTCGCCGAGAGTCACCTCGAGCGTGCCGTCATAGCTGTCCTTGCCGGAGGCTATGTCCGAGACCCTGGCGCGCCCCTTGCCGAGGAGCTTGACAGACATCGACATACCCTTCTGGCGGGGCATTCCGGGGAACGAGGCGGCCACCACGAGCGAGTCGCCGTAGAGGGTCTTGTCGCGCAGCAGGGGGCAGACGGTATAGGATGTGCGGAGGCCGAGACGCTCCACCACCTTGCCTATGAGCTCGGGCGACTGGAAGGCTATGAGCTCGTTGGCCACATTGGCCTGCACCTGGCCTATGCCGAGGTCGCTGAGAGCGGCCGAGATGTTCTGCTGTCCGCTGTCCTCGTCCTTGATCATCACCTCGGCCATGCGGGTATACAGCTTGGGGGTGCTGAGTATATACAGGGCGCCGATGCCGACAAAGAAGATGACCGACGCGGCAAACCACCTCCAGGCACCGAGACACTTGACTATGTAGTCGCGGAGGTTGATGCCCTCCTCTTCGTCCTCGGAGAGGAACTTCTGAGCGGACACCTGCCCGGCAGGAGCCATGGGGATGTCTGCCTGATGTCTTGCCTCGGGGTCGTATTGAGAGTTGAATGATGCCATTTCTTACAGGGGTATGGTGTTGTGGAAGTGTGTTTTCAGCGTATCAGCAACGCCACGACGGTGACAAGCACCGAGGTGACAGAAATCCAGAATGTGGGTGTCAGGAATGTGTTGGCGTTGAGGTCGCTCTGGCGTATGCGGGTGGGGTTGGGCTCGACGTATATGACGTCGTCCTGCTGTACATAGTAGGCGGGCGAGTTCATGAGGTCCTTGGCCGAGAGAAGGTTGACAATATATGTCTCCTCGCGGTCTCCGAACTTGCGTATCACCTTGACGTTAGAGCGTTCGCCATAGATGGTGAGGTCGCCTGCGGCTCCGAGCATATCGAGGATGGTGGCGTTCTCAGAGTCGATGAAGTAGCGGCCGGGACGCTGGACCTCGCCGAGGATGGCCACCTGGGCCGAGGATATGTTGACGGCCACTACGGCATCCTTGGCCAGCTCGGTGGCGTTGAGCTTGCTCTTGATGAGCGCGGCACACTCGGAGCGGGTCAGCCCCGCCACATGGAGCATACCTACGTAGGGAAACTCTATGTCGCCGGCCTCGTCGACAGAGTAGAGGACCACACCCTGCGAGCTGCCGCGGTATCCATCGGAATACTGGGTGCTCATGCCCATCTGACGCCCGATGTAGGGCTGGTTGAGCATATCGGTCACCTGCGGGTCGCGGGCGGTGACAACGATGTTGAGCTCATCGAACGGACGTATGGCAAGGGGCTTGGCTTCGATAGGCAATACGGTGTGCGACTGGATGTCCTGGAAATAAACAACATCCTTGGGCGTTCTGCACGAGGAAAAAGCAATGGCACACAGCACAGCCACTATGGCCATGTGCAGACGATGTCGGGACCTTGACATAAGGTTTGTATTGTAAGGGTAGGTTGTTAACAGAATGACTTGAATATAAAAATAGTTGAAATCCTGTCTCTGGCAAGGCGTGGAGACGGAGAAAAAGCGCAGAACCTTCTGGAAAGTCAGCAAGGCAAGGAGAGAAATAGCGGCACAAATTTAGGAATTTTCAGATTAGTTTCCAAATTTGACTGCACTATTCGATACAATATTTAGGGCGCCATGACGCCATTGCGGAAGCGTGGAGGTGGGGGGTCAGTCGAACACGCCTTCCATCGAAGCCTCCTCGGCGTCGGTGTCTGCGTCGGGCTCCTCGTCGTCAAGATAGAACTCCTTTTCGCAGAGATTTATGCCCGGAGGGAAGACAAACCTCTTGCTCTGGCTGTAGTCGAGCGTGGGGTCGGCATAGACCTTCTTCATGAAACGGCCGTAGATGGGGAGGGCCATCGAGGCGCCCTGTCCGTAGGCCATGGTGTTGAAGTGTATGTAGCGCTCCTCGCCGCCAACCCAGGTGCCGGCCACGAGCTCGGGCGTGAAGCCCATGAACCATCCGTCGGCGTTGTAGTTGGTGGTGCCGGTCTTGCCTCCCATCTCTGCTGTGATGCCGAATCGCGAGCGGACACGGTGGGCCGTACCCTCGT
>JAIDJD010000208.1 GCA_029052375.1 Duncaniella sp.
ATGTTACAATGCTGTATATCAACATTGTAACATTTTGTTTTGGAAAACTTCGTTTAGTTAATGCGCTGACAGGCTTGTCAAATCGGACAACTCGTACAACGAATGGATTTTTCTGTCGGGCAAATCGTAAGCATCCAGCCCTGAAAAATCCTGAATATGTATGTTCTCGCCTCTGTCAAGCAGACAGACAGTGGTCCAGCCCATCATAGCAGGGGTGCGGAAGTCCTTGGCCGGATTGTCTCCGACATAGATTCTGGCACACTGCCGGCCATATCTCTCTTCGAGCAGCCTGAATGCCCGGCCTCCGGTTTTGCTCTCGCCCACCTCCTCGGAAATCATAAGTCCGAGAGACGGGTCGACAAACCGGCCGAGGCCGAGGGCATCAAACTTGTTGCGCTGTGTCAGCGAGCGCCCGTCGGTCACTACCGCGAGGCTGTGGCCTGCGTTGCGGAGCGAGGCAAGGAGGTAGAGCGAGTCCCACGGGAGGCGTATATCCGGGAAGTGCCCTCTGTAGACAGCCAGCAGCTCTTCTATCGGTAGTCCCGTGGAGTCAAAGGCTTCAGCCGGCGTCGCGGCTGACATCATCGCAGGCAGAAGTCCGGAGCCATACCTGCGGGCTATAGCCCGGTAGGCCGACCTGACATACTCCATCTCAGGAAAGAGAGTGTCGTCGAGATCGAAGGCTACAAGCATATCGGCGACAGTCTCAGAAGCTGTAGTCTACGCAGGCCCTTGCCTCCTTGTGGCCGGCAAGGAGCCCCGCGGCCGCCACATGGGCGGGATGCTTGGCGTAGATCTCTACCGACGCCATATCTGGAAGGATGGCTGTAAGCACCACATCCCACTCCTCGGCGGGATTTTCATTGATGCCAACCTCGATGGACTGCAGAGGCTCTATAACATCAGGGAGGGCAAGAAGCGCATCGCGGAACGCTTCCGCCACCCGGCGGCGCTCCTCAGGAGCACCGCTCAGGCGGAAAGAAACTATATGCTTTACCATGTCAGGCGAGAGATTCAGTCATTATGCTCATAGCCGAAGAGAGGCCGTCCTTATCCTTGCCGCCGGCCTGGGCAAAACCGGGCTGGCCGCCGCCGCCGCCCTTGATGGCCTTGGCCGCATTGCGGGCGATGACAGACGCGTTGAGACCGCTCTCGACGAGGTCGTTGGTGAACGCTACTGTTATGAGAGGCTTGCCGGCCAGGTCAAATGTGGCGGCAAGGAACGCTGTGTTCTCGGGCGAGAGCTGGCGGATGAGGAATGCAAGGCTCTTGACCATGTCGGGCGCCACAAATCCGTTGAGCGCAACCACCTTGCGGCCGCCTATCTGCACGGAGTTGGCAAGCATGGTCTTGGCCATGTTGTTGACTTTCTCCTGCATGAATTCCTCTGCCTGGCGGCGGAGCTCTGCATTCTCTTCGATAGAACGGCGGAGAGCGGCCACGATGTCGGGAGCATTGTGGAGGAGTTCGCCGACAGCCCTGAGCGAATCGGTGACGGTGTCGACGGCCTGCTCTGCCACCTCGGCTGTGATAGCCTCGATGCGGCGTATGCCGGCGGCGATGCTCGACTCGGAGATGATGCGGATAGACCCTATGTTGCCGGTGTTGGGCACGTGTGTGCCGCCGCAGAGCTCTACAGAGTCTCCATAGCGTATCACACGGACTTCATCGCCGTATTTCTCTCCGAAGAGAGCCATGGCGCCCATCTTGCGGGCCTCGTCGATAGGCACACTGCGGTGCTCGTCGAGGGGTATGGCCATTCGCACCATCGCATTGGCGATATGCTCAGCCTCGCGGAGCTGTTCGGGAGTGACTTTCTGGAAATGGCTGAAGTCGAAGCGGAGGAGCTTGGGCGACACATAAGAGCCGCGCTGCTCAACATGAGTGCCGAGCACCTGACGGAGGGCGGCGTGGAGGAGGTGGGTGGCTGTGTGGTTGCACTCCGCCGCACGGCGCGCCTTGGCATCGATGACAGCCATGAAGGCAGCCGAGAGGTCGGCGGGCAGCTTCTTGGCAAGGTGTACGGCCTGTCCGTTCTCGCGCTTAGTGTCGTAGATTTCAGTCTTCTCATCGCCGTCGACAAGCCATCCGGTATCGCCTACCTGACCGCCCATCTCGGCATAGAACGGGGTCTGGGAGAGAACTATCTGATAGAACTCCTTGCCCTTCTGCTTCACCTGGCGGTAGCGGAGAATGCGGGCTTCGGCCTCTGTATGGTCATAACCGACAAACTCGGTCTCGCCCTCGCTGAGGACCACCCAGTCTGTGGCCTCTACGGCGGCGGCGTTGCGGGCACGCGCCTTCTGAGCCTCCATCTCGACATCAAACTCATTCTTGTCGAGGGTCATGCCCTTCTCCTTGAGTATAAGCTCGGTGAGGTCGAGGGGGAATCCATAAGTATCGTAGAGCACAAAGGCGTCCTTGCCCGATATCTGCTCCTTGCCCTCGGCCTTAGCCTTGGCTATGGCGTCGTCAAGAATAGAGATGCCCTTGTCGAGGGTGCGGAGGAACGAGTCTTCCTCCTCCTTGATCACCTTCATTATCAGCTCGCGCTGGGCGGCAATCTCGGGATAGGCCTCGCCCATAGAGTCGACAAGAGTGTTGACAAGCTTGTACATGAAAGCCTGCTTCTGGTCGAGGAAGGTGTATGCATAGCGGACAGCGCGACGCAGTATTCGGCGTATCACATAGCCCGCCTTGGCATTGCCGGGGAGCTGGGCGTCGGCAATCGAGAACGATATGGTGCGGACATGGTCTGCAATCACGCGCATGGCCACATCTGTCATCTTGTCCTTGCCGTATTCCTTGCCCGAGAGTGTGGCGATGGTGGATATGAGAGGTGTGAAGACGTCGGTGTCGTAGTTCGATTTCTTGCCCTGGAGCGCCATGCAGAGACGCTCGAAGCCCATGCCGGTGTCTATCACCTTGGCGGGCAGAGGCTCGAGCGAGCCGTCGGCCTTGCGGTTGAACTGCATGAACACGAGGTTCCATATCTCTATCACAAGGGGATTGTCATGATTGACGAGCTCGGCGCCGTCTACCTTGGCGCGCTCCTCGTCCGAGCGGAGGTCGATGTGGATCTCCGAGCAGGGACCTCAGTGACCGGTATCGCCCATCTCCCAGAAATATTCGTGCTTGTTGCCGTTGATGATATGAGAGGCGGGCAGATGCTTCTCCCAGATGGCGGCGGCCTCGTCGTCGCGCGAGAGACCCTCGGCGGGCGAGCCTTCGAACACTGTGGCGTAGAGGCGGGCGGGGTCAAGCTTGAGGACATCCACAAGATATTCCCATGCCCAGTCGATGGCTTCTTTCTTGAAATAGTCGCCGAAGCTCCAGTTGCCGAGCATCTCGAACATGGTGTGGTGGTATGTGTCCATGCCCACCTCTTCGAGGTCGTTGTGCTTGCCGGAGACGCGGAGACACTTCTGCGAGTCGGCCACACGGGTATACTTGGCCGCCTTGTTGCCCAAGATGATATCCTTGAACTGGTTCATGCCGGCGTTTGTGAACATGAGGGTGGGATCATCCTTGATGACCATAGGAGCCGAAGGGACAATGTGATGGCCCTTGGAGCGGAAAAACTCCTTGAACGATTCGCGAATTTCCTTTGCTGTAAGCATTATGGCTT
>JAIDJD010000209.1 GCA_029052375.1 Duncaniella sp.
GTACGGGAGGTGTCCGCTCGTTTGACGGAAAGCTGATTTCGCCCCAGGGAGAGTATCTCGGCGACAACAAGGCCAAGGTCCCGGTCAATATGGCCGTGTGGTGGGACGGAGACCTGCTGCGCGAGCTTCTCGACCGCGACGAGGTGAGCAAGTACAATCCCGAGACGGGCGTGTGCGAGACTCTTGTCAAGTTTGAGGGCTGTCTCTGGAACAACGGCACCAAGGCAAATCCATGCCTTCAGGGCGATATCGTGGGCGACTGGCGCGAGGAGGTGCTGATGCGCACCGAGGACAACAAGGCCCTGCGCCTGTACGTCTCCACTATCCCCACAGACTATCGTTTCCATACTTTCCTTGAAGACCCTGCCTACCGCCACAGCATCGCCAATCAGAACGTGGCTTACAACCAGCCTACCCAGCCCGGTTTTTATTTCGGTCCCGATCTCAAGGGCCGTAAGTTCAGGGGAACTCTTGTAAAATGACAGACAGCGAACAGCTATGAGAAGATTATATGCATTTATTGTCCCGGGTCTCCTGCTCGCGGGATGCGCCGGGCGTACGTCAGAGACAGCCGTTGAGGAAATCAACGATTCGACAACTCCGCTCCACCTGCTGCAGCCGGACTACAAGACTCCGTACGGACAGCTCAGCCCCGATACGGTAAAGGCTGATGTAGACCGCATATTCGGATATATCAGCAGTGTGACACCTGCGCGAATAGTAGACGCAGAGGGCAAGGAGCTTGACGGCATCTCGCCACTGCCTGACGATGCCAGGCTGAACCAGGGCACCTTCAGGCTGACGAGCTATGAGTGGGGTGTGACATATATGGCTCTGCTCGATGCGGCAGAGACGCTCGGCGACAGCCGCTACAAGGATTATGTGACAGACCGCATAGGCTTTCTGGCTCGGGTGACGCCCGAGTTCGAGAGCCAGTATGCGCGCACCGGCAGGCATGACGGGCAGATGCGCCAGGTGATAGCCCCGGCCTCGCTCGACGATGCCGGCGCGATGGCCTGTGCGTTCATGAAGGCCGCCATGGCAGACTCTACCCTCGACATAGGGACAAATATCGAGAGGTATTATGATCTGGTGGAGAACAAATTGGTCCTGCTCCCGGACGGCACCATAGCCCGCAACCGCCCACACCGCAATGCCGTGTGGCTCGACGATATGTTCATGGGCCTCCCGGCCATGGCCGCCCGCACGGCGTATACCGGAGACAGAAGCCATCTCGACAAGGCCACCGAGTCGGCCATCGGCTTTGTCAGGCGTATGTGGCTCCCCGACAAGAATCTCTTCAGGCACGGCTATGTGGAGGGTCTGAGGGCCGAGCCAGAGATGGCGTGGGGCAGGGCCAATGGATGGGCCATGCTGACGATGTGCCAGCTGCTTGACGCTATGCCCGAGAGCCATCCCCGCCGCGCTGAGATTCTCGACATCTACCGCAGGCACGTCAAGGGGCTGGCCGAGCGACAGAACAAGGACGGGTTCTGGCATCAGCTCCTCGACCGCAACGACTCGTATCCGGAGACTTCGGCTACAGCCATATTCGCTTACTGCATAGCCCACGGTGTCAACGAGGGCTGGATAGAGGCCATTGCCTACGGCCCTGTGGCTCAGCTTGCATGGGAGGCAGTCTCAACAAAAATCAACGCCAAGGGCGAGGTGGAGGGAGTCTGTGTGGGTACCGGTATGGGATTCGATCCCTCATTCTATTATTACAGACCGGTGAGCACCAAGGCAGCCCACGGCTACGGACCTGCCATCTGGGCCGGAAGCGAGGTGGTAAGGATGCTCCAAGGCTCCAATCCCCGCGTCAACGACAGCGCCGTACACTATTATGACACCGACCCCGAGGCCTCCACTCCCATCTTCTACATAGACGGGGATGGCAAAGCCTCCGAAATCAAGCATTGACGCCTGAAGATGGACATCGAGCAACTGAGAGAATATTGCCTGTCGTTGCCAAAGGCCACTGAAGACATGGCCTTTGGCGAGGAGTGTCTGCTGTTGAGGGTGTGCGGCAAGATTTTTGCCTGCATACACCTTGTGCGCACAGACTGATTTGTGGTAAAGTGCGACCCGGAGAGGGCCATAGAACTGAGGGAAAGCCACGACGAGATTGAGCCGGCATGGCACTGGAACAAGAAATACTGGAACCAGGTGAGTCTCAGCGGCGAACTCTCGCCTGAGTTCGTGAGGAGCCTTGTCCGCCACAGCTATTCCGAGGTTGTGGCCAAGATGACCCGCAGGCAGAAGGCTGAGTTTCCGGAAATAACAGAGGTGAAGGAATGAAGAGAATCAAGAATCTGATATTTGACTTTGACGGCACTCTCGCCGATACGTCATCAGTGATAATAGCAACGATGCAGGCCGCCATCGGCCGCCTCGGCCTGCCGGAGCGGACAGATGAGGAGTGTGCATCCATGATAGGTCTCAGGCTTGAAGAAATCCCTGCTGTGCTGTGGCCCGGGTTGCCGGTCCAGTCCAAGGAGTTTGCCGCGACCTACCGGGAGATTTTTGACCGGCGTAAGGACACGCATGGCGTGGAGCTTTTCCCGGGGGTAGGACGTACGCTCGATGTGCTGTCGCGTCTTGGTTTCGGCATGGCCATAGCAAGCAGCCGAAGCCACAGGTCGCTCGACGAGTATGTCGAGAGGCTCGGCATGGGCGGAGTGTTCAGCCTCGTTGTCGGCGGCAATGACGTAGCCAACGGCAAGCCTGCGCCTGACGCCGTGTTGTCTATCACTGACAGGATGGGGTGGAATCCTGCTGAGACTATGGTGGTGGGTGATGCACGTTTTGACATCCTCATGGGCAGGAATGCCGGGACAGAGACCTGTGCCGTGTCGTATGG
>JAIDJD010000021.1 GCA_029052375.1 Duncaniella sp.
GTGATGGCGTCCTTGACGCGTCCGCTCAGATAGAGATCTCTGGATTGTCCGAGGCTTGTCCCTGTGGCTCCGATGAGTGTGGAGACAACGATAATCAACGTGATGAATGATTGGCGAAGGTAGTTTGACATGGTCAGCAGGTGTAATAGTTTGTTAATACACTGCAAAGGTAAGACAAATATTGCTTACTTCCAAACAAAAAGGTAAAAAAGGAGAGGATAGGCAACAATAAGCCTGCAATAAGCCTGAACAATAAGCTTAAAAGGTTATTTCAGAAACTGATTGTCACCTTGGGGGTCAGCACACCACCGAGCGACTGTTTGAAGCGGCATAGTCCCTCGGCGGGGATGCCGTCTGTGGATGACGGGCCGAAGTCGAAAAATTCAATGCCTGGTATTGAGCTGTAGTGGCGCAGTATGTTGTAGGCTAAGAAGTTCATGGGGAAGTCTGGCCGGTGCCCGAGGTCGTCGCCCCAGTAAATCAGCTGGGCCGCCCCGGGAGCCGGGCGATAGATGATGCCCGCGGCCTGGTCTTCGCCGTCGCGACGTGCTATGAAGACATCCATGGGTATGACGGCAGATGTAGCCACGACGTCGTCCTCGGACATATGCACGGGATAGCCGAGGCCGGTATGGTTGAGGTAAATCACCTTGTAGGCTCGGCGCAGCATCTCCTCAGAAGCGTCTGGATATGCCTCGAAGCAGAAGCCCTTGCGCATCGAGAGGTTGATGTTGTAGCGTGTGCGCGAGTCGAGGCGCGCGAGATAGCCCTCGTCGAGGAGAGTGAGAGGCAGATGATAGTTGTAGTCGGCAAACATCTGCGAGCCTCCGCACGAGAGCATGGCCAGATGCTGTCGGGCCAGGGCACCCGAGCGGTCGTAGCAGGGCGGGGGGAGGGTGATGGTCAGCCGTCGTCCGCCGAGCCAGTCCCTGACGGCGGCCATAGCCTCTGTCCAATGGTCTACGCGCTGCACTCCTGCCTCCTCGAAGCATCCGAACGGTGCCGAGAACGGCACGCGCAGACCTCCTCCGCGCAGACCTCCCGCAAGCCCGAAGCGCACCTTGCCCTTGGCGTCGAGGATGAGAATATACTCTATGCCTTCGGGACACTTGTGTCTGTTGAGCTCGCAGAATTGCGCCGAGCCGTAGAGGCTCACCGGGCCGGTGAATAGCGAAGCATACTCTTCGGCAGAGGACTGCTGGATAGTCATTATAGTTTATAGTAAATGTATGTAAATGTGGCTCCGTAAATCGGCGTCCATTCGGACGCCTCTGTAATTCTCCATTCTCAATTCAGCTCTCTCGGGCCTTCGCGCAGCTCTAAGGGGTTTCGGCTGTCGGTGATGTCTATCACTGCTGTCGGCGATCCCGGAGTGTCGCCGCCGTCTATAAGGACTGCAGCCGCGGCGGCGGCCCGGGCGGGGACAGAGAGGGGAGACAGGACACCCTCGCCATCATCGTCGGTGAGGGTGGTGGAGAGCATGGGATGGCCCAGGCGCTCGGCCAGAGCTGTGGCTATGGGCGAGTCGGGGATACGGATGCCCACGGTATGCCGCCCCTTGAACACCTTGGGCAGAGTTGTGGCCGAGGGGAGCAGGAACGTGAATGGGCCCGGGAGGTTGGCGCGCAGAATGCGGAAAGCCTCATTGTCTATCCTCGCATACTCCGAGGCCATGGAGAGGTCTGAGGCCACTATGGAGAGAGCCTCCTTGCGCGGGTCTATACCCTTGAATTTGCAGAGGGCCTCGATGGCGCGGTTGTTGAGCGCATCACACCCGAGGGCATAGAAAGAGTCGGTGGGATAGATGACTATGGCTCCGTCCCGGAGGGCCTCGGCGGCCTCGTCGAGAAACCAGTCGTTGATGCTTGTGGGATAGATGCGCAGTGTCTTCATTGGGTTGAGGGGTGTGTTGAGGGTGAGAAATAGCTGACGCGGATGTCCGAGGCACAGGCATACTCTTCCAGAAGGCTCACTGCGAGGGCCACGGTGTCGTCGACGGGCATCTCCTCGCCGTATATGTTGATGGTCATCAGCAGGCGGCTGGTAGAGGCTGTCAGCTTGGTGCGCTCGTTGTCTGATGTCGGTGTGCCTACGCCGCCGGCGGCGTCGCGGTAGACGGGGAGCGAGGCTATGTTGAGCTGTCCGCGCCCTATGGCCTCGAACGGCTCGCCCTCGCGTCCGACTCCCAGCTCCATGGTGTCGCCCTCAATCTTGCCGCGGTCAAATCCGCCTATCGAGTAGCCCGAGGCGAGCGATACAAGGTTGATGAGGTCCACGAGGGTGTCTATGCGGTAGAGCTCCATACCCTTGACCACACGGCGTGTCAGTGCCTCGGCCGACGGACGGTAGCGGTTGGGCTCCTTGCCGAGGGCCTTGTAGGCGTCGCGGGTGGCCTTGATGGCCGGCCGCTTGTTGATGTCACCGAGCTCGGTGACGGCCGCTATGTCTGCGGCGGTGCGCGATATCAGGTCCCACAGCTTATCCGAGGTGGGAGGGTTGGAGACCGAGGCCTCGATGGCGGCCACTCTGAGCGCGGGCGCGGCAGAGGCTATCTCGGGCGAGAAGGTGAGGGTGACGGGGTTCATAGTTTCATTCCTATGCCGAAGAGGGCAAAGTCGTAGATGGTGGGGTCCTTGGGGTTGAACTCTCTGAGGCGCGATGTCAGCTCGACGACAGCCTTGCGGTCGGCGGCCTTGCGGGAGAGCAGTCCGAGCTCGCGCGAGGTGTTGCCCACATGGACGTCGAGAGGTATGTAGAGCTGGGCGGGGGTGATGACATCCCAGACGCCGAGGTCTACGATGCCGTCGTTTCTCACCAGCCATCTCAGCGCCATGTTGACGCGCTTGAGGGCCGTTGTCGCAAGATTCTGAGGCAGGCAGCGCGAGGCGGTCTCGGCCGAGGCGGGTGTGTTGGCCGAGGCGAGAACCGAGTTTATCCCCTCGACGAGCTTCCATGCCGGAGCTTCGGACGAGGCTATGTCCAGCGCGCGGGCAAACTGCTGCAGCGAGCCGTGCCTGGCATAAATCTCGCGCAGGCCGCGGCAGTAATATTTGAGGTGGCGGTTGAAGAAGGTCCGGTGGATGTTCTCGTCGTCGGAGAGGTCTTCGTATCCCTCGTCCATGACGTAGCTGTATGGCTGGTGGTCCATCAGGGCCATCATCCTGGCGCAGTCGCGGCATATCATCTTGCGGTTGCCCCAGGCTATCGACGCGCTCATCAGAGCCGCGATTTCGATGTCGCGGAGCTCCTCGTAGCGCCGCGGAAACTGCACGGGGTCGTCGGCGATGAAGGCAGGAGAGTTGATTCTCGCGGCCTCGCTGTCGAGAAGGTCTTTCATCGGAATATGTTTTGAGATTTGTGAGAATTATAAGTCGTATAAAAATATAAGACTTATAATTCTCAATTACATTATTCCTTTCTCGCGGAGGCGCAGCTGCCAGTCCCATGCAGACTTGAGTGTGTCGGCCAGGGGCGTCTCAGCCTTCCATCCGAGCACCTCGTTGGCGTATGCGGGATTGGCCCATACCTTCTCGATGTCGCCGGCGCGGCGGCCGACGATCTTGTGTGGCACCTTGACGCCTGTCGTGGCCTCGAAGGTGTTGATGAGCTCGAGCACCGAGACGCCGTTGCCCGTGCCGAGGTTGAAGATTTCAATCTTGGCGTCGCTCTTGTCCTCGAGCATACGCTCTACGGCTATGACGTGGGCCTTGGCCAGGTCTACGACATTGATGTAGTCTCGGATGCACGACCCGTCTGGGGTGTCGTAGTCGTTGCCGAAGACGCTGAGCTCCTTGCGGATGCCCATGGCCGTCTGGGTGAGGTAGGGGACGAGGTTCTGGGGCACGCCGTTGGGCAGCTCGCCTATCTCGGCCGAGGGATGTGCGCCTATGGGATTGAAGTAGCGGAGAATGACGCTCTTGAAGGGCGCGCCCGAGGCAATCACGTCGGTGATGATGTCCTCGGATATCTGCTTGGTGTTGCCGTAGGGAGATGTGGCCTTCTTGATGGGCGCAGACTCGGTGACGGGGTTCTCGTCGGGCTCGCCGTAGACGGTGCAGGAGGAGGAGAACACGATGCCCTTGACGCCGTTGGGGCCCATGAGGTCGAGCAGGTTGAGCAGGGTGTTGAGGTTGTTGCGATAATAGAGTATCGGCTTCTGGACGCTCTCGCCCACGGCCTTGGAGGCGGCGAAGTTGATGATGCCTTTGATGCCGGGGTATGGGGCGAAGAGCCTGCGGAG
>JAIDJD010000210.1 GCA_029052375.1 Duncaniella sp.
CTCCACACCCAGGCCGCCTACATGGCCGACCTCAAGGCGTGGAAGCAGTTCATGGCCGGTCCTGACGGCGAGCTGCATCCGACGGACGTCACCCGCGGCGACCTGCGCGCATGGGTCAGCCACATAAGCCGCGGCGGCACAGCCCCGCGCTCCGTGCGCCGCAAGATCTCGAGCCTGCGCGCCTTCTACACCTACCTGATGAAGTATCACGGCCTGGCCGAAAACCCGGCCTCGGACCTGGCCATGCCCAAGGTGGGCCGCGACATCCCCGTCTATGTCCGCCCCGAAGAGACACGCGCCATACTCGACGCCGAGATTTCGCCGGACAACTTCGAGGAGGTGCGCAACCGCCTGATAGTGGATATGTTCTACACAACGGGCATCAGATGTTCCGAACTGATGGGCCTCAAAGACACCGACGTGGACGCCTCGCGCGGTGAACTAAAGGTGCTCGGAAAGCGTAATAAGGAAAGAGTGGTCCCCTTCGGCAGAGAGCTTGCCGAGTCGATAGAGAGCTACCGCCTGGCAAGAGACTCGTCAGAGGCCACGCGCATATCTCCGAGAGACCCCGAGGCGCCCTTCTTTGTCCGTACAGACGGCCGCCCTCTCTACCGCAAGCTCATCTACAACGTGGTCCACTCGAGCCTCGCCGACGGAGGCGCCCACGCCGCACGCCTGAGCCCGCACGTACTCAGACACTCATGCGCCACAGATATGCTCAACGCCGGAGCCTCGATAGCATCCGTCAAGGATATGCTCGGCCACGCCTCGCTCGCCTCTACACAGGTGTACACTCACGTCACATACAAAGACCTACTGAACAACTATCAATCTGCACACCCCCGTGCATTAAAAAAAGGAGGATAATATGGACATCAACATCAAAGCCATCCACTTCGACATCAGTGACCAACTCACCGCCTTCGTCAACAAGAAGGCCGAACGTCTGGCCCGTCGCTTCCCCGCCATCGCCAACATGGACTTCAACCTCAGGCTCGTAAAGCCGGAGACTGCCATGAACAAGGAAGCCGTCATCGTGATAGCCGTTCCCCGTACCCCCGACCTGGCGGCGACAAAGACTGCCGACACCTTCGAGGAGGCCATAGACCTCGCCCTCGAAGCCCTCGAGAGACAGCTCGAGAAACAGAAAGAAAAACAACAGGCCAAATGACCACAGAGGCCCCGCGGCCTTGGATACAACAACACTGAGACAAGGCCCTGCGGCCTGAACCAAAGCGGCTCCCCCACCCCGGCGGAGCCGCATTTTTTGTCTCAACAAGGCTCCCCGGATTTTTCGGGCCAGCGGATTTTCCAGATGGGCATGGACGCCATTGAATTATCCAATCCCGGGGCCTCCGGCCCGTATCTAT
>JAIDJD010000211.1 GCA_029052375.1 Duncaniella sp.
ATACGTCGACAACCGAGCTCTCCACGCGTAAGATCGTCGGCAGCGTGAGATGGGTATAAGAGACTGGTGTAGCGGAGGAGGATTATGAGGCAGAACATGGCCAGGGCGGCTACAGCCCACGGGAGATAATAGTCTTCAGTGGCCGTGAAATTGCGCAGGTCCATCTTGGTCTTCTCAAGCTGGTCTATCTCGGCAAAGATATCCTGAAGGACATTGTTGCCCGTGGCACGGAAATACTTGCCGCCGGTGGTCTCGGCTATCGAGCGCAGGGTGGCCTCGTCGATGACCACGGGAAGATTGACATACTCGATGCGGCCAAACATATTCTCCTGGGGGAATGGCGCCGTGCCGTTGGTGCCGACACCGATGGTATAGACCTTGATGCCGAGCTGGCGGGCTATCTCGGCCGCCGTGCGCGGGGCCACGATGCCGGTGTTGTTCGAGCCGTCTGTCAGGAGTATGATGCTCTTGCTCTTGGCCTTGCCTTCCTTGATGCGGTTGATGGATGTGGCCAGGCCGTCGCCGATGGCTGTCCCGTCCTGGAGCATACCCATTTTGATGTCGTTGATGTAGTTGACCACCGTGGCGCGGTCTGTGGTCATCGGGATGGCCGTGAAGCTCTCGGCGGCGAAGATCACCACGCCGATATTGTCGCCCTCGCGTCCGGCGACAAACTTGGCCGCCACATTCTTGGCCGCCTCGAAGCGGTCGGGCTTGAAGTCGCGGGCCAGCATGGAGGTGGAGATATCGAGCGCCAGCACTATATCGGTGCCCTCGACACTCGAGGTGTTCCATGAGTCGCGTGTCTGAGGGCGCGCAAGTATGACGACGACACAGGCTATGACACAGAGCTGCAGCACGAACAGCAGATGCAGCAGCCAGGCGCGCAGGGGCGTACCCATCCGTGCGAAGGGAGACGTCGAGGACATCTCCATGGCCGGATGGAGGTTGCGCTGCTTCCAGACGTACCAGGCTATGAGAGGCACGAGCAGGAGCAGAAGCCAGAGATATTCGGGGTGAGCCAGTTGCATGGTCATTTGTCTGTTGTTTGAGGTTTGTTGGCGCCGGCCTCTTCATCCTCCTTCCCGTGCTCTCCGTCGGGCGCGGGCGCGGGCGCGGGCTTGGTGTTGTCCACAAACTGCATGGCCGAGTTGAAGGCGCGGACATTGTCTGAAGGCATCGGGCGCAGGCGGGCAAACTTGACGAAGTCTGCTATCTCGAGCACCTGGTCGACCAGATGGCGGTCTGCCTTGGTCCCCTCCGTGGCCGCAAGCGAGCGGCGTATCTCGGAAGAGGTCATCTCCATGGCATAGATGCCGAAACGTCCCTGAAGATAGGAGCGGAGAATATCTGTAAGCCTGGTGTAATACTCCTTCTCGCGTCCCTGCTCGCAGAGCCTTGACTCGCGCAGGGCGTTGAGCTCGCGGACGGCAAGCTCGTAAGGAGGCACGGGCTTGGCCTTCCTGACCTCGCTGACAGGACGGCCGCTGAAATACCTCTTCCATGCATACCAGCCGGCGGCGGCGAGCGCGGCGAGGGCAAGTATCCAGAGACCGTAGTCTACGAGAAAGTCAGGCAGATAGTCCACGAACTTGCGTCTGACATCCTTGACATCGGCAAAGTCGTGTATATTGGCGAGCGAGTCCACCATGGCAGGCACTACCTTGAGAGCGAGGCGCTTGGAGGCCACGGTGTCGTGTCCGTCAATATAGAGTACAGGCTTGAGCAGGTAGGCGCCGGAGTCGAAAGACTGGAGCAGGAGCTCGCGGGTTATCTCTACGCGTCCGTTGCCCACCGAGGCGGTGTCGGCGTCGGCCATGGAGAGAATCTCCACGCGCCCGCACATAGAGTCGGTGGGTATCACGATATTGCCCTTGGCATCCTCGGGCGCAACGAGCTTGATATGGAGGGGTGTAGCCTTGCCCATCAGGACATAGACCGAGTCGAGGCTCACCGAAAGGCTGACCTGCGGAGCGGCCCCGGCCGGGACGGCCGCGAGCGCGGCCGCGCGCATTATCAGCAACGCTGAGAAATGTCTGTT
>JAIDJD010000212.1 GCA_029052375.1 Duncaniella sp.
GACACCGGCGGCAGGGCCGCATGGCAGGAGATGCGCGACGCACAGAAGCGCGCGGCCGAGGAGACAGACCATGCCCGGTGGATAAAAAACGGCGACATCGGAGAGTGGAACGACATACATCCGCGCGACAAGAAAACACCCGGCAGACGCACCGCCAGAGCCATTCTGGAGGTCTCCAAAGGGCTCTGAAACAGACACCGAAACAAAAAAGAACGCAACCGATACACATCCGTACGGCTGCGTTCTAATTTATATGCCTGGATGAAACTGCCGAAAACCCCATTACGTGTCCCTCTTAGTAATTTTGCACCGGAACCAATCAACCCCCTATCCCAGCCATGAACAAGAAACAGACCGGCCTCTCACTGATGCTTGCGGCATCGATGCTGCTCACCTCTGGATGCGTCTCCTCGCAGGCACCGCAGACCGGCATCGCGCAAAATCCCATTATATGGGCCGATGTCCCAGACCCCGACGTTATCCGCGTCGGCGACGACTTTTATATGGTCAGCACCACGATGCACCTGATGCCCGGATGTCCGCTGATGCACTCTAAAGACCTCGTGGACTGGGAGACCATCGGATACGTCTTCGAAAGGCTCTCAGACACTCCCCGCTACGACCTCGAGGGGGGCACCGTCTACGGCAAAGGACAGTGGGCCACATCGCTGCGCTACCGCGATGGCAGGTTCTACCTCCTCTTCTCGCCCAACGACCAGCCATACAAATCATATATATATACGGCCACAGATCCCGCGGGAGACTGGGAGCTGGTCTCGCGCTCAGACCACTTCCACGACGCCTCGCTCCTCTTCGACGACGACGGACGCGCATATGTATTCTATGGAGGCGGCGACATCAGGCTGCGCGAGCTCAAGCCCGACCTCAGCGGCGTGATGCCCGGAGGCATCGACAGGGTGGTCATCCATCCCGACTCTGCCGAGACCGGTCTCCACGAAGGCAGCCGCGTCATCAAGCACAACGGCAAGTACTATGCTTTTGTCATCTCATGGCCCGCAGGCAAGCCGCGCCGACAGCTCTGCTACAGGGCCGACAGCATAACGGGCCCGTACGAGAAAGCTGTGGTGCTCGAGTCTGAATTCGGCGGATTTCCCTACGTGGGCCAGGGCTGTCTTGTCGACGACCCTGACGGCAACTGGTGGGGCGTCATATTCCAGGACCGCGGAGGTGTGGGACGCATACTCACGCTCAACCCTGCCGAGTGGCGCGACGGATGGCCAATGCTCGGCGATGCCGGCGGCAAGGTCCCGGCCAGCATCGAAAAGAAGCGCCACCCGCTGGAGAATGCAGGCGCCGTGATGTCAGACGAGTTCAGCGGCGGCAAGAAGAACATCCTATGGGAGTGGAACCACAACCCCGTAGACAGTATGTGGTCTCTGACCGAGCGTCCGGGATGGCTGAGGCTCAAAGCCGTCGGTGGCGCCGACAATATATTCACGGCCCGCAACACAATCACACAGCGCATGGAAGGTCCCGCCTGCCATGCCGCCGTCAGGATGGACATCTCAGGCATGAAGGCCGGCGACTGCGCCGGATTCGCGGCGCTCAACGGCGACTCCGGCCTGCTCGCCATCTCGCGCAAAGGAGACAGCTATGAGCTGACTGCCCGCACTGCCTCTGTCGAAATCGGAGGACCCGACCATGCTGTCACAGGAGTGACCTCCCAAGACATAGAGACGGTGGCCATCGCCACAAGCGACATATGGCTGCGCATCGACGCCGACTTCATGCCAGGCCGCGACATCGCCACATTCTCGTACAGCACCGACGGCACAGAATGGCACCCTATAGGCGAGCCGTTCAGGATGGTGTTCGACTACAGGCGGTTCTTCATGGGCACACGATTTGCGATATTCAACTACTCGTCCGGCAGAAACGGCGGGTATGTCGACATAGACTATTTTAGGTACAATAAGACTGAGGGAAAAAGTTAGGCCGGAGACAGGTTGAGACTATCTGTACCGGACATAAATGTTGAATGTTTTTGGAACCCTCATTTAAAAAAAGGATGTTTAAAGGTGAGTGATTACGGATGGAGCCGGGGCCTGCCCCGCTCCACA
>JAIDJD010000213.1 GCA_029052375.1 Duncaniella sp.
CTTCAAACTGATATTCTCCAAGAAATGAAAATTCCCGGACTTTCGTTCTCTCTCAAGCGCGCCGTAGGCATCACGGCGGTGAAACAGAAGGTGGCCCGTGCCACCGGCATCCCCACCACCCGCCATGGCATCGAGCGCAAGGTAGGAGCCGCCATCATAGGCGCCGTTTTCGGAACCGGAAAAAAGAAGAAGCGCAAATGAGCCTTGACACTCCGGCGGCATCTGAGTCTCTGAAGATGAAGCTCGCCCGTGCCCTCGACGACAATCTGCACACCCGCCAGTGGCACAACATCGTCGACTGGCTCATCGTGGCGATGATTCTCATCTCCACCACAGAGATTTTCCTCTCCACCTTCGACCTCGACCCGGGTCTGCGCCGTGTATTGCGGTGGGTAGACATTGCCACGCTCATGTTCTTCACCGTCGAGGTGAGCCTGCGCATATGGGTGGCCCCGTGCATCAACCCTGAGTACAAGGGTCTGAAAGGGCGGTTGCGATACTGCTTCACCTTTTACGGAGCCATAGACGTGCTGAGCACATTCCCGTTCTACCTGCAGTGGATTTTCCCCCTGCCGGTGGCGGCGTTCAAGATGCTCAGGACAGCCCGTGTGCTGCGCACCATGCGCATAGGCCGTTACTCCAAGAGCATGGGACTGCTGAGCAATGCCATCCGCGAGAAGCGGCGCGAGCTGATAGTGTCGACGCAGTTTCTCGTCATCATCACGCTGATTCTCAGTCTTGTCCTCTTCTTTGCCGAGCATGAGGCACAGCCCGAGGTCTACCGCAACGGCTTTGTCTCCGTGATATGGGCCTTCGCACAATATATAGGCGACCCGGGGCAGTTTGCCGACACTCCGCCCGTCACCGGCATCGGACGCATCATAGCCTGCATCGTGGGCCTGCTCGGCATAGCCATAGTGGCCGTGCCCGCCGGCATCATAGGCGCGGGATTCACCGAGGCGCTCGAGAACGAGGCCAAGAAGGAGGAGATAGAGAAGAACACCGCAAAGCTCCACAACGCATTCCATCGCAAGCTCGACCGCCCGACAGGCTACCAGGTGGTCAGGCCGTTCAGGACACTCACCTACATCCAGGCGAGGCTCGGAATGAAGGAGGACGACATCATAGAGGCCGTCAACGCCGCCAAGGACACTCGCTTCCGCCTCATCAATACCGGATCCACCATTCCCCGCTCCAGGCAGTCGACAGACCAGGTGGCCCTCGAACACTATATGGTCAACCGTCCCTACGGTCTCTGCATCGACCGCAATTCGCCCGTGACGATTGTCTCCCCGTCCAGCCTCGTAGACCCCGGCGTAGGAAACTTCGCTTTCTATCTTGCGCTCTTCGGAGGGTTCAACTGCCTGAGCCGTGAGGAGGGAGACCGCGAGCTCTACCAGTCGGTGTTCATCCACAATCCCGCCGACGCTGCCCCCGAGTACGAGGAGTTTGCCGCCGACCTCAGAAAGCTCGCCGGCAGGCATCCGGGCGGATGGACATTCACGGTCTTGGTGGCCAGCGGAGCCCTCGAGCCTGAATACCCCACGCATATCCACTTTGGCACAGGCGGTCCCAAGGGCCAGGACGACATCGAGGTGATAGACGAGAACTCGATGGTGCGCGACACCGACACCTACCGCCGCTTCTACCGCGACACCGAGAGGGTGATGGCGGAGAAGTTTGGCCTCAAGTGCGACCATCAGAGGTATCACACAACGGCCAACCCCAGGATTGTCTACCGTCAGGAGGGTCTCGACGGGTGCAACCACGTAGTGCTCCGCGTGGAGTGGAACAAACTGCTCTGGGACGAGCGCAATATGGCCCTCTGCAAGACATTGGCCGAGCTGATAGCCCGCAATATGGAGGGCCGGGAGATTGAGGAGAAAAAGATATTTAAAACCAAAGCCATAGGATATAAAGACTATCTTGAAAATGAATAAACTACCCATCTTGATATCGCTTCTGCTCCTCGCGTCCTGCGGCGGAAACAAGGAGACCGCCACGCAGGCCGAGACCTCGCCGGCAGCCTCGGAAGAGCAGGCGCCGGAGGACACCGTTGTCAAAGACAACTTCGTGGAGGAGATGATTGCGGCCGACCTCTACTCGCGCACGGTGTTGGCAGACAATCCCGACTATGAATTCCTGCGCCGCAACTGCACTGCTCAGTTTGCAGACCGCCTCGCCGCCGCCTACGACATGGATGGCGATGGGCTGGCTGTGTGGCTTCTCAGAAGCGGGGCTCAGGATGGCGACGGCGAGAGCAGGGTGGTGCACGTCTCGCGCCTGCCTGAGGATGAGGTGCTCATCGGCGACGCCGCTATCCGTGTCGACTTCCTCGATATGGGCAACGAGGGATTTGTGATACTCTGCTTCGAGGACGGAAAGATTTTCGAGGCCATGACGCCAGACGGCATCTCGGTATTCGATGCGATGTAAATGAGGATTCTGGTCACTTGCTTCGAGCCCTTCGGCCGTGATGCTGTCAATGCGTCCCGCGAGGCTGTCGCCCTCTTGCCCGACGCTGTCGGGGGCCACAGGCTCGAGAAGTGCGTCCTGCCCGTCTCCTTTGTCCGCAGTCCCGAGGCGTTGGCCCGGGCTTGCTCTGAGGTCAGCCCCGATATGATTCTGATGACGGGCCAGGCGCCGAGAAGCGAGGTGTGTCTCGAGCGCATCGCTGTCAACTGGGCCATATCCTCCGGCCCTGACAACGATGGCCTCAGGGCGGCAGGGGAGAGAATATATCCCGGCGCTCCGGACGGCCTCTTCACACCTCTGCCCGTCGACAGCCTCGCATCTGCGCTCTCGGGCCGCGGCCTGCCAGCCAAGGTCTCCAACTCGGCGGGGACTTTTGTGTGCAACAGGCTCTACTACGAGGCCCTGCACAGGTGTGCCGGCATCCCGTCGCTCTTTGTCCATGTCCCGCTCACGCCCGCCCAGGCCGACGCGCGTGTCCCCGCCAGGCCGTCTCTCCCGGCGACTGTCTCAATGGCCGTTCTCAGAGAGCTGATTTCAATGCTCGGGGATTGCAATCCTGCTGTATAATCTCTTTCCTCCCCCTTACATATCACTTTCGGCCGATTGGGGTTTGATTTTCTCCATGTAAAGTTGTAATTTTGCACTCAGAACAATACCAATACCGACCGCATACATG
>JAIDJD010000214.1 GCA_029052375.1 Duncaniella sp.
GAGCTGTCCTTGCTCCGGCGCTCGTCACGGTGGCCCCCTCCGGAGAGGCCGTGGCTGAGCCGCGCTCGGGCGAGGTCCACTCGCCCCGCGACATCAACGGAGCTGTGGCCATAGTGCGTCCCGAGGCCGTCGGTCAGCTGCCTCTGTCGCTGCCTCCGCGTGGGCTCAAGGCCGCTCTCTCGTCGCTCTCCCATCTGACGCAGGGAGGGACCGAGGCAATATTTATTCCGGTTTGTTGAACTTTTTTATCATAGAGGTTGTTTTAGATATATATTGATTCAATCACAAAATTTGTCTAAATTTCCCTCTTATGAAGAGATTTTTACTTATTATCTGCGCTGTTATTGGCATAGCCGTCAGCGCGAGCGCTCAGAAAGCCCAGTTTCAGATCGGTTATGGCGGCTATACACAGATGGATTGTTCTGATATGCACCCCTGGGGCGATGTCAACAACGCCTGGGGAGCCCTCACCGCCGCTGTCAACTTCAAGGTGGCGCCCAAGTTTATGATCGGCGCATCCTATACATTCTCTTCGGCTTCGTACAAGCATCATGACGGCAATGCCTTCTATCATGTCCTCATGCTCAATGCACGTTATGACTACTGGCGCAACTCTATAGTCAAGCTCTATGCCCACGGAGCCCTCGGCTCTTGCATCACCCATGCCGCCGTCGACGACGAGTCTAAAGACAAGGGCTATGTGGCCTTTCAGGTTTCGCCTCTCGGCGCCGAGGTAGGCATCGGCCGCGGCGCGGCGCTCTTCGGCGAGCTTGGCTATGGCGCCCAGGGACTCGTGCAGGTGGGCTTCAGATTCAATATGTAGCGTTATGGCCGACCGCCTGACAGAAGAGGAGCGCCGCGAGCTCCCCGACAGCGTCTACGGCCTGCCCGAGCGCCGCGAGTATCCGATGCCGGACGCGGCCCATGTCCGTGCGGCTGAGGCATACTTCCGCCACTGTCCCGAAGACCTCAAGCCGCGCCTTGCGCGAGCCATACTCGCCAGGGCCCGCGTCTGCGGAGTGGACATCAAGAGCCCGGCGGTGCTCAGCTATTCGCAGGAGTGAAGAAATTGCTTCTGCATTAAAACAATCATCAATTCTGACAACAGGAGCGGCCCGCCGTCACAAGGCAGACCGCTCCTGGATTTATGTCCCGGCGTCTCTCTCAGGCAAAGAGGGCGCGGAAGGCTTCTTCGACTTTCGAGACTTCTATTATCCTTATAGATATAGACTTGCGGTCTACGCCCTTGAGGTTGCCGGCAGGGATGAGTATGGTGTCCATGCCGAGCTTTTCGGCCTCGCGGATGCGTGCCTCGACGCGGCTCACAGGGCGTATCTCGCCCGAGAGCCCCACCTCGCCCGCCATGCAGGTGAGCGGAGGTATCACCATGTCGACGTTGCTCGAGAGGACGGCGCATATGACGGCCAGGTCGAGGGCAGGGTCGCTGACCTTGAGGCCTCCGGCTATGTTGAGAAAGACATCCTTGGCGGCGAGCTTGAATCCCACACGCTTCTCGAGGACGGCGAGCAGCATATTCATGCGCTTCGAGTCGAAGCCGTTGACGCTGCGCTGGGGGGTGCCGTAGGCGGCTGTGGACACAAGGGCCTGCGCCTCTATCATCAGCGGGCGGGCTCCCTCGAGGGTGACGCCGATGGCCACGCCCGAGAGCTCGGCGCGCTCCGCAGAGTTGCCCAGGAGGAGTTCGGAAGGGTTGGCCACCTCGCGCAGTCCGCGCTGGCACATCTCGTAGATGCCGAGTTCAGAGGTGGAGCCGAAGCGGTTTTTGATGGCCCGCAGCATACGATACATATGCCTTGTGTCTCCCTCGAACTGCAGCACGGCGTCTACGATATGCTCCAATACCTTGGGGCCTGCTATGTTGCCCTCCTTGGTGATGTGGCCTATGAGCATCACGGGCACTCCGCTCTCCTTGGCGTAGCGCAGGAGCTCGGTGGCACATTCCCTCACCTGGCTCACTGTCCCGGGGGGCGAATCGAGGTCGTCCGAGGCTATGGTCTGTATCGAGTCGACTATCACAAGACCCGGGTTCATGGCCTCGATATGCTCCATGATGTTCTGGAGCGACGTCTCGCAGGCTATGAAGACATTCTCGCTGGGGCGCCCTATGCGGTCGGCGCGCATCTTGATCTGCTGTGCGCTCTCCTCGCCCGAGATATAGAGTATGTTGCGTGTCTTGATAGATAGTATGTTCTGCAGCACCAGCGTGGACTTGCCTATGCCAGGCTCGCCTCCGATGAGTATGATGCTGCCCGTCACGAGGCCTCCGCCCAACACTCTGTTGAGCTCGGCCGACGGCATACGTATGCGCTCTTCGTGGGCGGCCTCTATCTTGCTGACGGCCACCGGGGCCGACGAGGGCGATAGCGCTCCGCGACGCTGTCCTGAGCCCTGGCGTGATTTCTTGCCTCCAGTGGTCGCGCGCTCTTCCACCATGGTGTTCCACTCTCCGCACCCGGGACAGCGTCCTGTCCACTTGGGGGATTCGGTCCCGCAGTTAGAGCAAAACCACGTGGTCTTGGCTTCCCTGGCGCTCATATGCCTCTGAATTTGGCCAGTGTGACGGCTGTGGCTATGGCTGCGTTGAGGCTCTCGCCTGTCTCCCGTCCCTCGGGCCACGAGGGGATGAAGAGCCTGTGGGTGACGGTCTCGGCCACCTCGGGCGAGATGCCGTTGCCCTCGTTGCCTATCACTATCACACCCTCTGGAGCGATGTCGGCGCGGGTGATGTCGTCGCCGTCGAGGAAGGTGCCGTAGATATTCACGGGGCCGAGGGCGCGGAGCGTCTCGGCGAGCGGGCAGTAGTGGAGACGCACGCGCGAGATGGAGCCCATCGTGGCCTGGACCACCTTGGGGCTGTAGCACGAGGCTGTCTCCTCGGAGCAGAGTATGTCCGTGACGCCAAACCAGTCGGCCACACGTATTATGGTGCCGAGGTTGCCGGGGTCCTGTATGGTGTCGAGAGCGAGCATCAGCCTCCCCTCGGGCGAGGGGATTGGCTCCTCGGCCGGTATGCGGTAGATGGCAGTCACCTCGGGCGCAGAGGCCATTGAGGTCATCTTGCCCAGCTGGCCCTTGCCTGCGGGGATGGCCTTGGAGGCCTTTTCAGGGTCGGATATCGGGTGGGCTTCGAGCCATTCGGGGGTGGCATAGAGAGCCTCGAGGCCGAAGTGGGGGAGGGTGTCGAGGACACACTTCGTGCCCTCGGCCTTGAAGAGCCCCTCGTTCCGCCGGCCCTTGCGGGTCTCGAGCGAGGCGATGCGTTTTATGATGGCGTTGGTTATCTCGGGATTGTGCATAGTACTACAAAATTAGCAATCTTTTTTCAAAAAATCCATTCTGTGGATGGGAAATGAGCGGGAAAATGGTTATGTTTGCACCCCAGAAACTGATATATGTCCCAAAATATGGCATCACTTGAAGAATTATATAGAGAGTTTGCAGGGGTTGACCCTTTGGAGGTCAAGCCGTTGACGCCGGCAGGCTCTTCGCGGAGATATTTTCGCCTCACCGGCCCCAAGAGGGTTGTGGGCGTTCTCGGGACTGTCCGCGCCGAGAATGAGGCTTTCATCTGGCTTTCGCGCCACCTTGCATCCCAGGATCTGCCGGTCCCGCGCATCCTGGCGGTGAGCGACGACTGCATGGCTTATCTTCAGACCGACCTCGGCGATACCTCGCTGTTTAGCTGTCTTTCTGATACAGAGCTTGTTGAGAAAACTCTCCGCGCTCTCCCGGCCATACAGGTGCGCGGAGCCGAGGGTATGGACTGGAGTGTGTGCTATCA
>JAIDJD010000215.1 GCA_029052375.1 Duncaniella sp.
GCCTCGACCACGAGGATCCCATCGACATCCTCGAAATCGACAACACCGAGGTGCGCAAAGACCAGGTGGCACGTCTCGTAGACCTCAAGGCCAACCGCGACGAGGCCGCTGTCAAGAAAGCCCTCGAGGCCATCACAGAGTGTGTCCGCACCAAGGAGGGCAACCTCCTCGACCTCGCGGTCAAGGCCGCCGGCCTCCGCGCCACACTCGGCGAGATATCCGACGCCTGCGAAGAAGTCGTGGGCCGTTACAAAGCCATCATCCGAACCATTTCAGGCGTGTACTCCAACGAAACCAAGCAGGATCCCGACTTCCTCAAGGCACAGAAGATGTGTGAGGAATTCGCAAAGCGCGAAGGCCGCCAGCCTCGCATCATGATAGCAAAGATGGGCCAGGACGGCCACGACCGCGGCGCCAAGGTGGTAGCCACAGGCTATGCCGACTGCGGATTTGACGTCGACATGGGCCCCCTCTTCCAGACTCCCGCCGAGGCCGCACGCATGGCCGTGGAGAACGACGTCCACGTGCTCGGCGTCAGCTCGCTCGCCGCAGGCCACAAGACCCTCGTGCCCCAGGTAATCGAGGAGCTTGCCAAGCTCGGTCGCGAAGACATCATGGTGATTGCCGGCGGTGTCATCCCCGCCCAGGACTACGACTTCCTCTACAAGGCAGGCGTATCGGCCATCTTCGGCCCCGGCACACGCATCCCCGCGGCAGCCATCAAGATTCTCGAACTCCTCAGCGAGGAGTGATTGAGACTCTCTGAATAGCCTCTACTTTTTCTCGCGGAGCGGACGTATTGCAGGATACACCGCTCCGCGATTTTTTGTATTCTCTCCTTTTTTTGTTACCTTTGTATATCGCTCCGCTATCGGACGGAGACACAAGAAAGTTATGATAGATATCAGGCGAAAGGAAGACTGCGTGGGGTGTCGAGGCTGTGTCCAGGCCTGCCCAAAGGATTGCATATCGTTTGACGAGGACGCCGAGGGATTCCGTTATCCCAAGGTAGACCTCGCCCTGTGCATACAGTGCGGGCTGTGCGAGCGCGTCTGCCCGGTCATCCACCGTTATCCTCCACGTCTGCCCGAAAAGGTCTACGCCGCAAAGAACAGCGACAGCTCTGTGCAGTCGCGGTCTTCGTCCGGAGGCGTTTTCGCCGCTCTCGCCGCCGAGGTCATATCGGAGGGCGGCGTGGTGTTCGGAGCAAGGTTTGACAGCCGCTTCGAGGCAGTCCACGACTTCGCCGAGACCTTCGAAGGCATAGAGCGGTTCATCGGCTCGAAATATCTGCAAAGCCGTATGGGAGACTGCTACTCGGCCGCACGCAAGTTTCTGAAAGAGGGACGCAGGGTGATGTTCAGCGGCACACCTTGCCAGACAGCAGGCCTTGCCAGATTTCTCCGCAAGGACTACGGTTCTCAGCTCCTCAAGGTAGACATAGCCTGCCATGCAGTCCCCAGCCCAAAGGTCTGGCGCGACTATCTCAGCCATATAGCCGGAGACAATGAGGTGCGCTCCGTCTCGTTCCGCGACAAGCGCGACGGATGGTCAGACTACGGACTCTGCATTGACGGCGGAAAGGCCGGCGGAGAGACACGCCGTCTGTTTTTCGAGCCGCACTCCGAAAACCTGTACATGAGAGGTTTTCTCTCAGACATCTTCATACGCCCGAGCTGTTTCGAATGTCCGGCCAAGCGCGGCAGAAGCAGTGCGGACATCACCCTTGGCGACTTCTGGGGACTCAGCCGCAACTATCCCCTGCTATACGCCCGCGGGCTCTACTCGCTGCTGCTTGTCAACAGCGAGACAGGCATGGAGGCCCTTAAAAAAGCCGGAATAGAGATGGCCGAAGCCGAATATAAGATTGCTGTGAGCGCCAACAAAG
>JAIDJD010000216.1 GCA_029052375.1 Duncaniella sp.
GGGATATATGCAGGACGAGCCGAGAAACTCGAGCTTCTTGCATCCGTTCTGCCACGCGGCGTGGATGACGTTCATCTCCAGCATCATGTTCTCGTACATGAAGTCGGCGAGAGCGCTCTGGTTGGCCACGATGCCGCCTACCTTGGCCGCGGCGAGGAAGACGTATTCCGGCTTCTCGGAGGCGAAGAAATCGTTGACGGCCTGCTGGTTGACGAGGTCAAGCTCTTTGTGGGTCCTTGTGATGATGTTGTTGTAGCCCTGTCGGCGCAGCTCACGCACGATGGCCGAGCCTACCATGCCGCGGTGTCCGGCTACGTAAATCCTGGCGTTCTTTTCCATAATAACTCTGTTTCAATCTGCAAAGATACTCATTTTTCTCCACTCACGCCGATTTTTAACAAAAGTTAGATTGCAGATTCCGGGCCGGGCGGCATATCCTGAGGATTTTCCTCACCTGTGTGAGACGCGGTAGTACAACACCACTGCTATGACGGCATACAGGACGTTGGGTATCCACATGGCCACCATGGGGCTTGTGGCTCCTGAGATGGCAAAGGTCGAGGTGACGGTCATGAAGAGGATGTAGCTGAAACTCAAGACGAGGCCTATGCCGATGTTGACGCCCATGCCGCCCTTGATCTTGCGCGACGACAGGGCCATGCCTATGACGGTGAGGATGAAGGCTGCGGCCGTCATGGCGTAGCGCCGGTGGTTCTCAATCTCGAAGCTCTTGATGTTGGCCACTCCGCGGGCCTTCTGGCTCTCGATATAGGCGCGCAGCTCGGGCGAGGTCATGGTCTCGTGGTCGTTCTTGGAGATGAGGAAGTCGCGCGGCTCAAAGGGTATCACAGTGTCGAGCCTCAGACCGCGCCGGATATTCTCGCGCTGTCCGTCGAAGTCGCGTATCATATAGTCGCGGACGGTCCAGTTGTGCAGGGTGTCCCAGCGTATCGACTGGGCTGTCAGGCGCGAGACGAGGCGCTTGCCTTCAAACTTCTCGAGCGAGAACTTGTATCCGGTCTTCTGCGTGTTGTCGTAGCGCGACATATAGGCTATCTCTCCCTTGGCCACCTGGAGCTGGATGTTCGTGCCATAGTATATGCGCTTGTTCTTGCCGTAGGTGTTGGTATAGTCTATGCGCTTGATGTTGGCTGGGGGGATGATGTAGGCCGAGAGCACGTAGGTGGCCGCTGCGATGACGGCGGCAGAGACCATGTAGGGCCTCAGCAGGCGGTTGTAGCTCATGCCCGTGGAGAGCATGGCGATGATCTCGCTGTTGTCGGCGAGCTTGGATGTGAAGAATATCACCGCTATGAAGGTGAACAGCGGGCTGAACTGGTTGGCAAAGTAGGGCAGGAAGTTGACAAAATAGTCGAAGACCGTGGCCTTGAGCGGCGCCTTGAGAAAGGCGTCGAGCTTCTCGTTGATGTCGAACATCACCGTGATGGCCAGAATCAGCACGATGGCAAAGATGTACGTGCCGAGAAACTTTCGGATGATATACCAGTCGAGTATCTTCACTGTGCAGTGCAGGATAGAAGGATATTGGGAACGGTGCAGGCGTCTTGGCTGTCTGGAGGGAGCGCGGCTACCGGCGCCGGGTGACGTCGCCGCCCATCTGTTCTTTCCAGGCCTTGAAGTCTCCGGCCACGATATGGCGCCGGGCCTCGCCTACAAGCCAGAGGTAGAAGGCGAGATTGTGGATGGAGGCTATCTGCATGGCCAGTATCTCGTCGGCTATGAAGAGGTGGCGCAGGTAGGCGCGCGAGTATGCACGGTCTACGTAGCTGGGGCCGTCCTCCTGTATGGGCGAGAAGTCGTCGGCCCACTTGCGGTTGCGCATATTCATGATGCCGTGGCGTGTGAAAAGCATACCGTTGCGGCCGTTGCGCGTGGGCATCACGCAGTCCATCATCTT
>JAIDJD010000217.1 GCA_029052375.1 Duncaniella sp.
GCGCGCGGCCAACTGTGCTACACCCCGAGTTGAGCGTCTTTGAAAATTCGGTGCACAGTTAGACTTTTTGCTCCGATTATGCAAATTTTCAACACGGTTTTATTGATTCGGCCAATCAAATTCAGTCAAAAATTGCCCCGGCCAGATATCTGTCTTGCCGGGGCTTGCCATAAGTCTCCTGGAGAGGGCTTGATTGTGTGTTTTATATAGGTCGTAGAATCTGTTTCTGTATTGGAATGCAGAGGAGATTTGGCCATGGGTCTTCAGCGCTTGATGTCTGTCGTGGCCGACGTGGCTCCGCGGGCCTCGAGCTGAGCCTCGTGCCTGCGGGCCGCCTTGTGTTCGTATGCACGTCCTGCAAGCATCAGCAGACCGCTGACAGCGAGGACCGCACAGATAGAGAGTGCCGCAGTGGTGGTGGCAAAGACCACAGACCCTGCGATGATGAGGATGAGATAGGCAAAGACAACACCGATGAGAACGATGAATCCGAGCCAGAATAATATCTTGCCGAGAGTGTTCATAACTGATGATTTTGAAGTTTGTACTTATAATGCTGTCAGGCGCGTATTTGTTCACTGATGGCGGCAGAATGTCACGCCGCAAAACCAATCGTCCCGCCGGGACGTTCTCACATTATATCGTACCGTTGTCCGTGCGCCCCGGCCGCCATGGCCGGGACACATACCAAAATGCACATTATGAAAACTGTCATCTTCATCATCTGGCTGGCTTCGCTGACGGCCCTGTTATGCCGGTTCTTCGCTCCACACAGCTCGAAGAAAGGACAGAACATCACGCTGTTTGTTTCTGTCCTGTATTTTACGGTCACCATCCCATGGGCTGTCTCGATACTCCGCCTCAACTATGGCTGGGGCATCCTCATAGCCCTGGCCTCTTATCTCTGTGTCTATGGCATAGCGAGGCTTATTGCCGGCAAGTAAGCCCGCGCTCCGGGCTGTCTCAGAGCTCGAGAGCGCAGAAGAAGTGCCAGATGGCTATACCGCCCGAGACACTGACGTTGAGCGAGTGTTTGGTGCCGTGCTGTGGTATCTCAAGGCATATGTCACACTGGTCCACCACCTGCTGGTCTACGCCGTGTACCTCATGGCCGAGCACAATGGCATACTTGCGTCCCGGCTCTGGCCTGAACTGCTCGAGCGATATGCTCCCCTTCACCTGCTCGAGACAGCAGAGCGCATAGCCTCTGGACTTGAGCTCTGCCACACACTCTTGCGTCGATTCGTAGTGGCGCCATGCCACAGACTCTTCGGCTCCGAGGGCTGTCTTGTGTATCTCAGGCGAGGGGGGCGTGGCTGTGATGCCGCACAGGGCTATCTCCTCTACGGCAAAAGCATCGCAGGTGCGGAATATGGCCCCGATATTGTTGATGTCTCTTATAAAAATCT
>JAIDJD010000218.1 GCA_029052375.1 Duncaniella sp.
GGCCTGTAGTTGGGGAAGTCGCAGGGGAGAATGCGCAGTGCGAAGTCAGTGTTTTGCTTCATCTCTTCGGGGGCTTCCGAATAGCGCATTTTCCTGTTGAGCACCAGTACTTTCACAAGGTCTTCTGCGAGACCGCCGTTGGCAAATCCTTTCTCCCTCGGGACAGACGCGAAGTAGGCCAGGCCCACCTCTCGGCAAGCATCGGCATCAATTCTGATATTGTCGTTTCGTTCTATCTGGTGTATGAGGATGTCATACAGCTCCTCGTTGGTATAGTCGGCAAAGGGGATTATCCTGAACCTGCGTTTGAAGCCGCTGTTGATGTTCATCATCTGCTCCATCTCGTCGGGGTAGCCTGCCATGATTACAGACAGCTTGTTCTTGTAGTCGGGGTGTTCGGTCTTGGCCACGATGGTGTCTATGACACCGCGGTCACGGCTCAGGCTGTATGCCTCGTCGATAAATATCACCCTGCCGATGTTGTCCTCGAACAGCTTGTCCATATACTCTCCGCTCTTGCCCACGAGGGCCTGGCCCGAGGTCTCGGTGTATGGCTTGGCCTTCCTGTCGTCCGAGAGGGGCGGCAGCACGCCTATGCGGTGGAGTATCTCGGCTATCAGCCTTACTATCGTAGACTTGCCGGTGCCGGGATTGCCCGTGATTATGAAGTTGAGCTTGTGCAGTTCAGGAGTATAATTCTTGATGTTCTTGACCAGCTCGCGGTCTCCCTTGATGTCGACAAAGAGGTTGTGGACTATCTGTTTCAGGTGTCTCTGTCCTATGATTGAGTTGAGGTCGCGCAGGAGCACGCTCTCGTCGAGCATGGTGTCGTCGGCGAGGATTCTCAGGTCTTCCGAGATGTGGACTACGTCGAGGGGCTCTGAGGTCTTTAGGCTCAGATAGCGGGTGGTGATGGAGTTGATGAGGTTTTCCATCTCGCCCACGTTGCCGAACTTCTTGTTGCGGTAGGCGTGCTTGACGCGTATTATGCCCTTGAGCGCAGTGCGGAAGGCATCGGTGACGGGCACCTTGATAAGGCTCATCGATATATTGAAGAGCACCTCTGGCGAGTAGTCCTTGAAGTAGAAGAAGCCGAGCTCGTTGAAACGGCGTTCGAATCCGTCGTTGCCCTCGGCGATGAGGCGCTTGATGTCAGCGGTGTATCCGGCCAGGATGACAAGCGAGTCATCGTTGTCTTCCATGAACTGTATCAGCACCTCTATGGCCTCCTTGCCGAAGTCGGCGTCGCCGTGGCTGTTCTTGCCCGACATCAGGCCGTAGGCCTCGTCGATGAAGAGCACGCCGCCGCGGGCCCGCTCGCATACGGCGCGGGTCTTGGGACGGGTGTGTCCAACGTATTCGCCCACGAGTTCGTCGACGCTCACCTTGACGAAGTGGCCCTTGGGCAGGAGGCCGTCCTCGCGCAGTATATCGCCGAAGAGGCGGGCCACGGTGCTCTTGCCCGTGCCCGGCGCGCCCATCAGGGCCATGTGGGGGCGGAAGCGTCCGCTGCCGAGCCCGGCGCGGTGGGTGGCGAGGGCGTCGCGGTAGAGCGCGAAGTTGGCGCGTATCTCATCGATGCCCTGCATGCGGTTGAGGCGGTCTATCGCGCGCTCGGTGTCCATGCCGGTGATGGTGTCGTTGAGCCTCGGGTAGTCGCGCAGCGAGGCTATGGTGTCGAGAGGCTCTTCCTTTGTGCCTGCCCCCTGCCATAGCCTGAGCACAATGTGGTCCCAGGGCACACGGCCGAAGAGTGCGGGCAGACCGCCGGGCGAGAGCAGGCGGCGGTAGTTGAGCACAGAGGAAATCTCATCTCTGCCTGGGCCTCCGAGACAGTAGAGCGTCTGACCCTTGGCCTGCGAGCTGTCCTTGCCTCCTTCCTTGTCGGCGAGGTCCTGGAGTATCATGTTGCTGAACGGGGGACGCATCAGCAGTTCCTCGCCTCCCTCATCGATGTTCTTTCTCAGGCTCTCGAGATTGCGCGAGTTGTAGAGGGCCAGCACACGCAGTCCCAGGCGGTTGCGCCTGTAGTTGATGGTGAGGTCGGCCCAGCGGGTGAGTATGACGTCGCGCTCTTCCGGCTCGAACTTGAGCGTGGAGGGGTTGACAAACACCACGGCCATCTTGTCTCTCGGATGGCGTGTGGAGTAGCTGAATATGTTCTCGAAAAAGCCCTCGTCCTGCATCACGAGGTATCTGAGCTGATTGCCCGAGCCCTCGGTGCGGATAGCGGCGTGGGCTGTGGCTGTGGGTGGGGCTGTTTGAGCGGGTCGGTTTGCGGCCACGGCGTCGAGATTGCGTGTACGGCTCATGGGCCCCTTGCCGCGGAAGAAGTCTGTGCGTCGTGGACCGCTGGGCGCCTGTGCGGCAGGCTCCTGTCGGCGGGGAGTGAAATTGAAGAAGCGCATCAGAGGCTCCTGCTCGTAAGAGAATGCCTTGTCGTCGAAGAATATGACGTCATAGCCCTCTCCCTTTAGGTAGAGATAGATCGCCTCGCGCATGTTGTGTATGCGCAGGTCGGGCGTGATGTAGACCTCGCTCGAGCTGTTGGTGCCGTAGATGGCTGTGAAGAGTTCCCTGCGGTCTATGTCAAGGTCGTGAATGCGTTTTATAGGCATAGCGTAGATACATCTTAGAGATTGGAGGGTTGAGGTATTGCATCACGGGCGTGTCAGCCTCTTGCGAGACGCTTCTTGAGCTCTTCGGCCGCGCCTTTGCCCTTCATGCTTCCGGCATTTCTGAGGCGCTCCACCTTGCCGTCGCCTCCCGCCTTGGGCTCGAAGAGGTCGCCGAGCTTGTAGCCCGACTTCTCAATCTCGCGCCTGATCTCGCTCATGCGGCTGTGGAAGGCCTTGCCTGACTCTATGCGGTCGTCGTTGCGGTGGAATATCAGCTGGTTGCCTACCTTGCCGCCTTTCTCTTCGGGCAGCACGAGTATCGAAAGTTCCTCGCCTGTGCCGGGCTTGCGCAGCATGGCAAAGGTGCCCTCGCGCCAGTCGCTCTCTGTCTCGCCACCGAGGAAGTCGGGGTCTTCCTGCAGTTCCCATCCCTGCTCTGTCATCACGTTGAGGATGTCGTTGGAGATGATGATGCGCTGTTCGCTGAGGGTGCCGAGTTCGGCGGCCTCTATGATGAGTCGCTCGGCCTCGTGCTTCTTAGCCTCGAGTTCGGCCTGTATGGCCTTGAGGCGCTCCATGTCGGCCGGCATGTTCTCTATATCTTTTTTCAGAGCCTCCATCTCGCCTCTGAGACGGCCATAGCGGCCGTGGGTCCAGTAGTCGGCCTGCAGTTCTTCCTCGGCTCCCTCCTCGTAGAGCGAGGGCACCTTGAGCTTCTCGCTCTTCTCGAGCATGCCGAGTATGGCCATGGCCGAGGCGAGGGCTGCCTGATGGAGAGGCTCCCATTCGGCCTTGCGTCTCATGGCCTCGTTCTCGGCCACGATGGCCTCGTCCATGAGGTTGTTGGCGTCGGTCACAGAGCATCCAGCAGGGTTGCCGGCTATGTTGCGCAGGCGTTCCTCCTTGAGTCTGAGCGAGTCGAGCATATGCTTGGGGGCAAAGCGACCGAGGTCTGTGCGCTCGCGTATAGACTCGAGCACGGCGAGGGCAGCGCCTGCGGCGAGGAGCTTGGTGTTCTCGTCCTCTGCCCTTTGCTCGAAGAGCGAGCGCAGGTCTTTCTGTATGGCTGAGATTTCCTGCTGCTGGCGGGCAAAGCGGCTGTCTACCTCATTGGCAAGCGAGCGCATCTGCCGGCCCATGTTGTCGAGACCCTTGGAGAGCACTCCTATGTTGTTGTCGAGGCGCTCCACCTCTTCGGTTATCCTGCGTCCCTGGGCCGAGATGGCGTTGTACATCGAGTCAGAGAGGCTGCGCAGGACGGCGGTATGGTGCCTGTCGAGATCCTGCATCTCCTGTGCTGTCCGGCGAGCCTGCTCGTCGATGCGGGCACCGAGGTTGCGCTGGGCGTTCTCGATGCGGCGTCCGAGGTTGTCGCTCGCCTGGCGCAGGCGGTCGTTCATCAGCTGCTGTGCCTCGCGTATGCGGCGGTCTGACACATTGATTGCGCGCGACACGGCGTTGGCCTCGGCGTTGGCTATATCATTTCTGAGCTGTCGTTTTGCACGGTCTACAGCTCTTTCAAGACCGTCGTTAAGCTGTGTGAGAGATGTCCCTTTAATGTCTCTGCTCATAGTGTGTAAGGTTTTTGTAGTTTAGGTTGTTTTAGATTTTGATATTCTGGTGTGAGGCACTCCGATTGCACTCACTGTTCCGTCAGGTTCGGCAATGCGTTCTACCATGCGCCTTGCGCCCTCCATCTCTGCCACGTGGGCGGCGAGGCGGGTTGTCAGCGGTATCACCCTCTGGTTGGCCGACCCCCGTATGCCACGGTTGTCGTTCAGCTCTTCCACGTATGGG
>JAIDJD010000219.1 GCA_029052375.1 Duncaniella sp.
TCTCGTGGGCTGGGTGATGTGTATAAGAGACTCAGCGAAAACGCGCCTCTGCTGACCAGGATGAGCGATGCCATGTGGCGCTCGGAGGTGAGCAGACGCAAGGGCGAACCCTCCAAGGAGCTTGAAGAAAAGGCATTCTCACTATTGCGCGGCGGCCTCATGGAGACCGTGGGCGCACGTCCCTCTCTGCCACGCAGGGCCGTATGCTCTGACCAGATAGTATGGAGCCGCTCGCCTGTCCGCATCGACATTGCCGGAGGCTGGACAGACACCCCGCCCTTCTGCCTTGCCGAGGGCGGCTCTGTCATCAACATGGCCATCGAGCTCAACGGACAGCCGCCTCTGCAGACCTACATCCGTCCCTGCAAGGAACCCCACATCGTCTGCCGGAGCATAGACCTCGGAGCGTCCGAGACAGTCTCGACGTTCGAACAGCTGATGGAGTTCAACAAGGTAGGCTCGCCATTCTCGATACCCAAGGCCGCGCTTGCACTCGCCGGCTTCCATCCACGATTCTGCAGCGAGCAGTTCGGGTCGTTGCGCGAGCAGCTCGAGTCGATGGGCGGAGGACTTGAGATAACCCTGTTCTCTGCTATCCCGGCTGGCAGCGGGCTCGGCACCAGCAGCATTCTCGCCTCTACGGTCCTCGGAGCTGTCAGCGATTTCTGTTCCCTGGCGTGGGACAAGGTAGAGATATGCCGCCGCACGCTTGTGCTCGAGCAGCTTCTCACTACCGGCGGAGGCTGGCAAGACCAGTATGGCGGAGTCTTCGGCGGAGTCAAGCTCCTCGAGACAGCCAAAGGTTTCGACCAGACTCCCCTCGTGAGGCGCCTCCCCTCTGACATCTTCACGTCGCCCGAATATGCACCCTGCCACCTGCTCTACTACACCGGCATAACCCGCACAGCCAAGGACATACTCGCCGAGATTGTCCGCCGTATGTTCCTCAACACCAATGGACAGCTCGAACTCCTGAGACGGATGAAGGCCCATACCGCCGAGATGTATGACGCCATCCAGCGCGACGACTTCAAACGCCTCGGCCAGCTCATGCGCCACACATGGACCCAGAACAAGCGCATCGATCCGGGAACAAATCCCCCGGCCGTCGAGGCTGTCACAAAACTTGTGGACGACCTGTGTCTCGGCTACAAGCTCCCCGGAGCCGGCGGAGGAGGCTATCTCTACATGATAGCCAAAGACCCCGACGCGGCCTCGCGCATACGTCATATCCTCACTACCGAGCCCGGACTGCCATCCAACAGCCGCATGGTGGAGATGACCATATCCGGGATGGGCCTGAATGTGACCAGGAGCTGAGGCCAAGGCTTCAGCGTTAACATCCGATAACACTTTTTCATTGTTGCCTTTTGTCTTTTTAACATAACCTCACCAAGTTTGAGGTTATGGATGTTGACTGAGGATTAAATTATCTGTAACTTTGCAATTATATCAATTGCAATCATTGCCATACCATATAT
>JAIDJD010000022.1 GCA_029052375.1 Duncaniella sp.
GTCGTCGACAATGCCGGAGAACCGGTAATCGGCGCCAACATCGACGTCAAGGGCGATTCTGTCCTCTCGGCTGTGACCGACCTGGACGGGAAATTCAGCTTTTCCGACCTTCCGCCCAAATCTGTAATCAGCGTCTCTTATATCGGTTTCGCGCCATGCCTGGTCAGGCTCTCTCCCAAAAAGGATGACTACCGCATTGTCCTCGAGCCTGAACAGTCTGTCCTCGACGAGGTCGTTGTAGTCGGATACGCCACACAACGCAAGATAGACCTTACGGGTGCAGTCTCTTCTGTCGGCGCCGACCTCCTTGCCGACCGCCCGGTCACCAACGCCACCAATGCCCTCGCCGGACTTGCCGCCGGGCTCTCGGTCTCAAACACCGGAGGCGGCACACCCGGCTTCGAGTCGCAGAGCATCACAGTCCGCGGTCTCGGCACCCTCAACAATTCTGCTCCGCTCGTCGTGGTTGACGGCATGACAGGGATTGCCCTCAGCGACATCAATCCCCGCGACATAGAGAACATCTCTATCCTCAAGGATGCCGCATCGGCGGCCATCTACGGCTCGAGGGCCGCCAACGGCGTCATATTGGTCACCACCCGCAAGGGCTCTGAGCGTGAGCCCAGACTTACATACAGCGGCAATGTTTCGTTCGAGACTGTGGCCAAGAGGCTCAACCTCGTCACGGACTATGCCGACTTCATGGAGATACAGAATGCCGGACTTGTCGCCAACGGCCAGGCCCCCCGATTCTCTCAGGGCAAGATAGACGAGTGGCGCAACGATGCCGGGCGCAATCCCACCATCTATCCCAACACAGACTGGCAGGACCACATCTTCCGCAACCCCTCTGTGGTGCAGAGCCACAACCTGTCTGTCTCCGGAGGGTCGAGGTCGGTGTCATACAATATCTCTCTCGGATATGTCGACAATCCCGGCATGATATACTACACCGACTACAAGCGCTATCAGATGCGCTCCAACATAGACATCAACGTGAGGCCTTGGCTCACGGTCGGAGCCAATATCTTCGGATACATAGACAGCAACAACCCCTCGTCCGAAAACGCCGCCGCCGGAGGCGATGTGATTTTCGGCTCAGGAGCCTTCAATACTGTCCCCGGCATGACCCTCTACGACCCGGCCACGGGCCTGTACGGCGGCATACAGAATCCGGAGGAGGAGAATGTCAGCAATTTCAACCCATACAGGCGCCAGTGGTTCTACGACACAGACTATCCCACCAAGACCAAGAGGTCTGTAATCAAGCTTCATGCACGCATATCGCCTGTCAAGGGGCTTGACATTCAAGGGTCGTTTGCCTGCAATTTCTGGGAACGCAACATCGAACACCATCTGACAGACCGCGACCTGTACAGGTTTACATTCGACGGCCCGGTTTTGATACGCGAGGGCGTCGTGCGCACATACATACGCCGGTACAACTACAAGAACACCTACCGCTCATCTGAGCTAACAGCCAGGTACAACCTGCGCGTCAGCCGTCTCTCGGCCGACATACTCGCCGGCGTAAGCCAGGAATACAACAAGTACGACCACGACTATTACATAAAATACGACCTTGTCGACCCGTCGCTCGGAGCCATTGACGCAGGCATGACCAACGGCTCAATCACCGGCAACTACGAAGAGTGGGCCATGCGTTCCTACTTTGGCCGCGTCAACCTCAACTGGGACGGCAAGTATCTGCTCGAGGCCAATATACGCGCCGACGGATCGTCCAAGTTCGCGCCCGGCAAGCGGTGGGGCTGCTTCCCCTCAGTGTCGGCCGGATGGAGGATTTCTGAAGAGAGTTTTCTCAGAGGGTCGTCGGCCTGGCTCAACCAGCTCAAGCTCCGCGCGTCCTACGGCTCGCTCGGCAACAATGCCACGACAAGCTATTATATGTACCAGTCGCTCTTCGCCACAGCCAACTATATACTCAACGGCAACATAGCCGGAGGCCTGGCCCAGACCGTGCTCGCCAATCCCAACCTCACGTGGGAGAAGACATACATGACCAACATCGGCCTCGACTTCGCATTCTTCAACAGCAGGCTCAGCGGCTCCATCGACGTCTACGACAAGGACACCAAGGGGATACTGATATCCCTCCCGGCCCCCCTCGAGCACGGCACAAGCACCGTCCCCAACCAGAATGCCGGGCGGGTCAACAACAAGGGCTTCGAAGCCGACCTGCACTGGAACGACCGCATCGGCAAGGTCTCGTACAGCATCGGATTCAATGTCGGTTTCGTAGACAACAGGGTCACGAAGTTCCAGGGCGCCGTCTCGTCTATCAACGGCGTCTACAAGACCCAGGAGGGCAAGCCCATCAACCAGCTCTACGTCATTACTGTAGACAGGATAGTGAGAGACCAGTCTGACCTCGACTACGTGCAGTCGCTCGTCGACAAGAACCCCGACTACTTCGCCACATACCAGAGGCCAGAGCTCGGCGACTTCCTCTACAGGGACGCCAACGGCGACGGCAAGCTCGACACAGAAGACCGCGTCGAGACAGGCCACGGCTCGCTCCCGAGACTCAGCTATGGCGCAAGCCTAGGCCTCAGCTGGAACAATTTCGACTTCAGTATGCTGCTCCAGGGCGTGGGCGACTATCAGGTCTACTACAACAACCAGGCCTTCCGCTTCGTCACCGTCATGGGACAGTCGCTCATAAAGGATATAACCGACAATGCCTGGACTCCCGAAAACCCCTACGGCTCCAAATATCCGATACTCCGCAACAGCTCAAACGGCAAGAACAACATCGCGAGCGACGCCTTTGTCCACAACGCCGCCTATCTGAGATGCAAGAACATCCAGCTGGGATACACCATCCCTGAACACATCACCCGCAAGTTCTATGTCCGGAACCTCAAGGTCTATACAAGCATCGACAATCTCTTCACCCTCACCGGATTTCCGGGCCTCGATCCGGAGATAGGCGCCAATGTCGGATACCCGGCCGTGCGCCAATACTCAGTGGGCCTCAATCTTTCTTTCTAATCTACAAGGCTATATGAATATCAGATATATCGCAGGGGCTCTGCTGGCCTCGGCCATGCTCTGCGGATGCGAGAGCCTCGACTACGTCCCGGGCAACCAGATGTCAGGACAGAACTTCTGGCAGACAGAAGACCACGCTCGCCAGGCGGCCGTCGGCCTGTATGCCGCCATGAAGGCCGACTGGTGTTTCGGGCTCGAATTCACGTTCGATATGTGTTCAGACATCGCCGACGGCACCACACCGTGGGCCGATGTCTCGCGCGGAAGCTCGTTCGCCTCCAACAGCACCGGAGTGCAGAACCACTGGCAGTATCTCTACGAGCTTGTCCACCGCTCCAACACCGTCATCCGCAACGTGGCCGGGATGCCCATAAGCCGCGAGACCATAGACCGCGTGACGGGCGAGGCCAAGTTTCTGCGCGCCATGGCCTACTTCCGTATGCTCAACTGCTGGGGAGGTGTGCCCTACTACGACGAGACCTGCGACATCAACGAGGAGTTTGCACGGCTCGATGCCCCCCGCTGCACGGCCGACGAGCTCCGCAGGCATATCATCGACGACCTCACAGACGCCATAGCCCTGCTGCCGGTGAGATGGGACGACGCCGACCTCGGACGTGCCACAAGAGGCGCCGCATATGCCCTGCGCGGCAAGGTCTACCTCTTCAACCGCCAGTGGGACGAAGCCGCGGCCGACTTCGAAGAGATAGTCTTCGACAAGACAGCCGACTACGGCTACAGTCTTCACAAGGACTACAACGAGCTCTTCCGCCTCTACAACGGCAAGCACAGTCCCGAGATGATATTCTCCATCCAGTCCATCGACGGCAACACGGCCGGATATGCCCTGAACATTGTCGGATACTTCGGCAACAAGTCCACCATGCGCCTGATAGCAGGCAACTGCATAGTCCCGTCGGCCTCGTTCGTAGATATGTACGAAAACCTCGACGGCTCTCCGTTCGACTGGGACGACATCTTCCCGGGATACAGCGACGGCGGACCGCAGACAAGACGCAGGTATATGAG